>JALYTU010000147.1 GCA_030854125.1 Actinomycetota bacterium
TGACTCCAGCCACGGCCAGTGGCCGGCCCCAGGGATCATCGCGAGCTCGGCGGCGGGCAGCGCCGACGCGTAGGCCGCTGCGAACCGCGCCGGCAGCCAGGGGTCCTCCTCGCCCCAGACGATCAGCGTGGGCGCGCTCAACGTCGAGAGTCCGCTCCCGGCCCGGGCGAGCCCCTCGGCGCCGATCGACCGGGCGACCCGCAGGATCGCCCGCTGGGTGCCCTGGTCGAACTGCTCCCACACCGCCTCGATCTGCTCGTCGCTCCACGCGGCGGGATCGGCGACCCCGGCTCGCAGGGCGCGGCCGAGCCGACGCCGGGTGACCGACCCCATCACGAATTCGCCGACCCCGGGCCGCAACGCCTGGCGGGCCACGCGCGGCCACGCGAACCCCTCCAAGAGAGGCAGCGCGTCGATGATCGCCACGGCGCCGACGCGGGCCGGATGGCGCTGGGCGTAGGCGAGCGCGATTGCCCCGCCCCAGCCGTGGCCGGCCAGAGCGACCGTCTCATCGACGGCGACGCTGTCCAGAAAGGCCTCGAGGAAGCGCAGGTGGTCATCGAGCGCATAGCCGAGATGCCCACCCTTGGTCGAGCGCCCGAAGCCCGGCAGGTCGGGCGCCAGCGCACGGCCATGATCCAGAAACGGCAGCCAATCCGCCGAGCTGGTCGGGAGGCTGTGGAGATAGACCGCGCAGCGGCCCGGCCCGGGTGTCTCGCGGTAGAAGACAGGTTCGCCCGCGAGCTCGATGATGTGCTCGGTCAGTGAAGTCACGATGCCGCGGCCCCCCGGCGAGGATAACGTCCGCCCGGTGAGCACGAGCCCGTCCCAGACCCTGTGCCTCGGTGACGCGCTCGTCGATCTGGTCGGCGAGCGGCCCGGAACCCGGCTGACCGAGATCGACCGCTTCTCGCCGCATTTCGGGGGTGCTGCGGCCAACGTGGCGCTCGTGGCCGCTCGGGCTGGAGCCCAGGTCTCGCTGGCCGGCGGCGCCGGGGACGACGAGTGGGGGCGCTGGCTACGCGACCGGCTCACCGCAGCGTGCGTTGACGTCACCGACTTCGCGCTCGTCCCCGGTGTCCAGACACCGCTTGCCTTTGTCGTCGTCGACGACGACGGCGAGCCCCGCTATGAGCTGCACGGCGAGCAGCCTGAGCTGATCGTGCGTGCGGTCGGGGACCGGGTCGAGCGGGCGGTCGGCGATGCGGCTGCCCTGTTCATCTCCACCAACACGCTGGTCGGCGCCGCCGAGCGCGCGCTGACCATGCGGGCCCGGGAGCTGATCCTTGCTCGCGAGCGCCCGTTCGTGTTCGATGCCAACCTGCGCCTGCACCGCTGGAGCTCACGTGCGGACGCGGCGGCCAGCGCCAACGCGTGCGTGCCCGGGGCGCTGCTGGTGCGCGCCAACCGCGAGGAGGCCGATCTCATGACCGGCGAGCCCGACCCCGAGCGTGCGGCGCTCGCACTGGTCAAGGCGGGCGCGCAGCTGGTCGTCGTGACGCTTGGGCCGGCTGGGGCGATCCTCCGTGGCACGCTGCGGGCCACCGTCCCCGGCGTGCCCTGCCGCCCGCTCAACACCGCAGGTGCGGGGGACACCCTGACCGGTACGCTGCTGGCCCGGCTTGCGCTCAGCGGCTTTTATCCGTCCTCGGTGGCTGCTGGGCTGCCGGACGCGATCGAGGCCGCCGCGCGCGCGTGTGAGCGATGGGGCGCGGTTGACTGACGGCTTCGTCTGGCGCCCCCCGCCCGGGCGCCGGGTGCGTGCGGTGCGCGATCGGCTGGCGCTCGTCTACGGGCGGATTCCCGCCGTGCCCGGAGGCCATGGCCATCCGATCGCCGAGCTCGTCCTCACCGTCCTCTCCCAGTCGACCAACGATCGCAACCGGGATGTCGCCTATCTGCGGCTGCGGGAGCGCTGGTCCGGCTGGGAGGAGATCGGCCGTGCGCCCGTGGATGAGGTGGAGGCCGCGATCCGTCCCGGGGGCATCTCGAAGGTCAAGTCGGCACGGATCAAGGACATCCTGGCTGGGATCATCGAGACCTCCCCCGACTACGAGCTCGGGCTCGACTGGCTGGTTGAGCTGAGTGTCGCCCAGGCCCAGGAGTACCTGTGCGCGCTGCCCGGCGTCGGGCGCAAGACAGCGGCCTGCGTGCTGCTGTTCGCGCTCGGGATGCGCGACGTTCCGGTGGATACGCACGTCTCGCGGGTCGGGAGGCGGCTCGGGCTGTTCCGGGACGGGGCGCCCTTCCTTGAGATGCACGACACGATGCTGGCGTTCACCCCGCGGGGTGAGGAGCTCGAGCTGCATATGAACCTGCTGCGCCATGGGCGGCGTACCTGCCACGCTCGGCGCCCGGCCTGCGCCGATTGTGCGCTGGCCCGGATGTGTCCGAGCGCAAGGTCGTTCTGAGGACCGAATCGACATCCCCCAGGGGGTTCGCGCAGCCACCACGGCGGCCGTTGCCGACCGTCATAGATCTGCTACGCTCTCACTAAGATTTTGAGACTCGAACAGGAGCAGACGACAACTATGGGCAAGACGATTGGAATCGACCTCGGGACAACCAACTCATGCATGGCCGTGCTCGAGGGCGGCGAGCCGTCGGTGATCGAGAACGCTGAGGGTGGGCGTACGACGCCGTCGGTGGTCGCCTTCACGAGCGGTGGCGAGCGCCTCGTCGGCACCGTGGCCAAACGCCAGGCGGTGACCAACCCGCAGAACACGATTTTCTCGATCAAGCGCTTCATGGGCCGCAAGGAAGGCGAGGTCCGTGAGGAGGAGTCGATCGTCCCCTACAAGGTCATCTCGGGCTCAGGCGGCGATGCACGCGTCGAGGCCGACGGCAAGGAGTACTCCCCGCCCGAAATCAGCGCGATGATCCTCGGCAAGCTCAAGGCCGACGCCGAGGCATATCTGGGTGAGACCGTCGACAGCGCCGTGATCACCGTCCCGGCCTACTTCAACGACGATCAGCGCCAGGCGACCAAGGACGCCGGCAAGATCGCCGGCCTGGACGTCAAGCGGATCATCAACGAGCCGACGGCGGCCTCGCTCGCGTACGGGCTCGACAAGGAAGCCGACCAGACGATCCTGATCTTCGACCTGGGCGGCGGCACGTTTGACGTATCGGTGCTCGAGATCGGCGACGGCGTGTTTGAGGTCAAGGCGACCGCGGGCGACAACCACCTCGGCGGCGACAACTTCGACAAGGCGCTCGTCGACTGGCTGGTGTCGGAGTTCAAGAAGAGCCAGGGCATCGATCTCAGTGCCGACCCGATGGCGCTGCAGCGGCTCTACGAAGCGGCCGAGAAGGCCAAGATCGAGCTCTCCACCACGCAGGAGACGCAGATCAACCTGCCGTTCATCACCGCTGACTCCAGCGGGCCCAAGCATCTGGACACCCGCCTCACGAGGGCCAAGCTCAACGAACTCACGGCGGATCTGCTCGCGCGTACCGTGGCGCCGGTGCGCCAGGCGCTCGATGACGCCAAGGAGAAGGGCGCGGCGACGATCGACCATGTCGTGCTCGTCGGCGGTATGACCCGCATGCCCTCCGTCCAGGAGAAGGTCAAGGAGCTGACCGGCAAGGAGCCGCATCGGGGCGTCAACCCCGATGAGGTCGTCGCCGTCGGGGCCGCGATCCAGGCCGGTGTGCTGGCCGGTGATGTCAAGGACGTGCTGCTGCTCGACGTCACCCCGCTCACCCTCGGCATCGAGACCAAGGGTGGCGTGATGACCAAGTTGATCGAGCGCAACACCACCATCCCGACCCGTAAGTCCGAGGTCTTCTCAACCGCGGAGGACAACCAGCCGAGCGTGGAGATCCACGTCCTGCAGGGCGAGCGCGAAATGGCGACCTACAACAAGTCCCTGGGCAAGTTCCAACTCACCGGCATCCCGCCGGCGCCGCGGGGGATCCCGCAGGTCGAGGTCGCCTTCGACATCGATGCCAACGGCATTCTCAACGTGTCAGCCAAGGACCTCGGCACCGGCAAGGAGCAGAAGATCGAGATCCGCTCCGGCTCCGGGCTCTCCGATGACGAGATCAAGCGGATGGTCACCGACGCCGAGTCCCACGCCGAGGACGACAAGCGCCTGCGCGAGCTGGCCGAGGCTCGCAACAACGGCGAGAACGCCGCCTACCAGGCCGAGCGCCAGCTCTCAGAGCTGGGTGAGACGGTCGACGCCGCCTCCAAGGAGGAGATCGAGACCGCGATCAAGGCGGTCCGCGAGAGCCTGACGTCCGAGGACGCCGAGGACATCAAGGCCAAGACCGACACGCTGCAGTCGGCCTTCCACAAGGTCTCCGAGGCGATGTACCAGCGCGCCCAGGAGCAGCAGGAGGCCGCGTCGGAGAACGGCGATTCTGCCCACGGGACGACGCCCGGCAACGGCGCGGGTGCCGATGAGGATGTCGTCGATGCTGAAGTTGTGGATGAGGGCAAGTAATGCGCGACCCACGGATTCATGGGATCCCGGAGCCTGCTGATGCGGGCTCCGGGATCCCTTCTGATGCCCCGGGACTAGTGCCGGATCCTGAAGCCCCGGCGCAGACCGCAGCTGGCTCCGAGGAGCCTGACGCCGCGGGTGCTGCCGCTGGAGAGCTGGAGCCCGAAGCGTTCGACGTTGACGTCGCTGCTCTGGCCGCGCAGGCGTCGAAGGCTCAGGAGTATCTGGAGCTGGCGCAACGGACGCGGGCGGAGTTTGAGAACTACCGCAAGCGTGCGGTGCGCGAGGCCAAGGCGGCGCAGGAGCGTGGGGCGACCAAGCTCGCGCTCGAGCTGCTGCCGGCGATCGACAACCTCGATCGGGCCCTGGCGCATGCCGCCAGCACCGAAGAGAACGGCGACGGATCGCTGATCGCCGGGATCAAGCACGTCCACAGTGATCTCATCGCCGCGTTGCAGCGGGCCGAGATCGAGCCCTACTCCCCGGAGGGCGAGCCCTTCGATCCCCAGTACCACGAGGCCGTCGCCCAGCAGCCCATCGAGGGCGCCGCGCCCGGCACCGTGGTCGAGGTCTACCAGCGGGGCTATCGCCGGGGCGAGAGCGTCCTACGTCCCGCGCGCGTAGTCGTCGCCGGGTAACGGGGAGGACACATGGCTGAGCGGTCCGACTACTACAAGGTCCTCGGGGTGGGCAAGAACGCCTCCGACGCGGAGATAAAAAAGGCCTACCGCAAGCTGGCGCGCCAGTACCACCCGGACACCAACGCGGGGGACAGGCAGGCGGAGGAGCGTTTCAAGCAGATCTCCCAGGCCCATGACGTCCTCTCGGACGCGGACAAGCGCAAGGCCTATGACCGCGGCGGGATGCTCGGCGGCTTCGGCACGCCGGCCGGATTTGATCCGTCCGCGTTCGGCGGCGGGGTCGGGGACATCATCTCGGACCTGTTCGGCCGGGCGGGGCGGGGCGGAGCCGGTGGCGTGCGCGGCGGACCCCAGCGCGCGGCGCGTGGTCGAGACCTCGAGACCGAGGTCTCGCTTGGCTTCGATCAGGCCGTCAACGGCGCTCAGGTTCCGCTCGCCGTGCCGACCTCCCAGCCGTGCCCGACCTGCAACGGCTCAGGCGCCAAGCCCGGCACCACCCCGCGGGTCTGCCCGGTCTGCAACGGCCGGGGATTGGAGTCCCAGAGCCAGGGGATCTTCTCGATGTCCCAGCCCTGCTCCAACTGCCACGGCTCGGGCACCGTGATCGACGATCCGTGCTCGACCTGCAACGGCTCCGGCGCCCAGCGATCGGTGCGCCGGATGCGGGTCAACATTCCCGCCGGAGTCAAGGACGGCAGTCGCATCCGGCTGGCCGGCAAGGGCGAGCCAGGCCTGCGCGGCGCCGATCCCGGAGACCTGTACGTGATCACTCGCGTGGCCGAGTCCCCGGTGTTCAAGCGCAACGGCGACAACCTCGAGGTCGAGGTCCCGCTGACCATCCCCGAGGCGATTCGGGGTGGGGTCATCGAGGTCCCGACACTCAATGGCTCCAAGCGCCTGCGGGTTGCCGCCGGCACCAAGCACGGCACCGTGCAGCGGCTGCGCGGCGAAGGCCCGCAGCGGCTCGGCGGCAAGGGCCGCGGCGATCTGCACTACCGATTCGTGATCGACGTCCCGGCGGCACTCTCCCCCGAGCAGTCCGCCGCGGTCGACAAGCTGTCTGAGGTGATGAACGGCAATCCCCGCGAGCGGCTGTTCGCCGCCGCCGCCGGAGGACCGGTCTGATGGCCACCCGGCGCGTGCGAGCCCGGGTCGAGGTGTCCACTGACCGCGGCGTGTTCATGATCTCGGTCGCCGCCGAGCTGGCCGAGATGCATCCCCAGACCCTGCGGATGTACGAGTCACGTGGACTGATCGAGCCCCAGCGTTCCCCGAAGGGCACGCGGCTGTATTCCCAGCAGGACGTCGAACGACTGCGGCGCATCCAGGAGATGACCGCCGAATTGGGCATGAACCTGGCCGGCGTTGAGCGGGTGTTCGAACTCGAGGAGAAGCTCGAGACGATGGCCCGCAAGCTCGGCGGCCTCGAGCGACGTGCGCGCGAACTGGCGGCCGAGGTCAACCGGCTGGAGAACCTGCGCCGCGAGCTGCGCGCCGAGATCGTGCCCTACGTGCGCGGCGGCGAACTCGTCCGCCACGCCGACCTGCAGCGGTCCGATCTCCGCAGACCCCGCGGCCAGAGCTAGCGCATCCGTACGCTGGTCGGCGAGTGCCCGAGCGCCGGTGTGCAACGATCCGCGCCGGGGAGTGAGGAACGCCGAGAGCGTCGAAGAGGAGTCACGCCGTGGTCACGCATCGCTGGGGTAGAACGCACGCGCAACGGCTCGTGCTGCTCGTCGTTGCGA
>JALYTU010000148.1 GCA_030854125.1 Actinomycetota bacterium
CTCGATGACTACACGATGACCAAGGGCTCGCTGCACTTCACGCCCGAGCATCCCCTGTCCGAGGCGCTGGTCAGGAAACTCGTCGCGCTGCGCCTCGCCGGGATCGGTTACCGCGCGCGGTAGGCCGCACGGGCCAACCCGACGAGACTTCTCGTTGTCGATGCAGCGGAGCGTGGCCGCAGAGCATTTCCGCCGGTCGGAGAACCCCTTGACAGGCAGCCGCGTGGCTGCGTATTATGGGCAGCCAGACGGCTGCGCATTCGCATCGGGAGGAGATCAGCCTCGTCGCGACCGTCCGCCCGGGCCGGGATAAGCATCACGACAAGCCGGACTCGGCGATGACATCTACATGCTGTCCCGCCCGCCCGGGGGCTGTTGGCGGGTGCGCTGATCACTCGACGTGCCCCTCGCGCTGATGATTGTCGCCCTCGGCGTCGCCGTGGCCGCAACCTAACCCACGAGGAGAAATCATGACCGCCCACGCCACCGCAACCCGCGAGCAGTGGCTCGCTGCCCGCATCGAGCTGCTTGCCGCCGAGAAGGAGCTGACCCGGCGCAGCGACGCCGTTGCCCGCCAGCGCCAGGAGCTGCCCTGGGTCCCGGTCGAGAAGGACTACCGGTTTGAGACCGACGCCGGCCCCGCATCGTTGGCCGAGCTGTTTGCTGGGCGCTCGCAGCTGTTGGTCTACCACTTCATGTTCGGCCCCGAGTACACGGGCGGGTGTCCGTCGTGCTCGGCGATCGCTGATGGCTTCAACGGCTCTGCGGTTCACCTGGAGAACCACGATGTCGGGCTGGTCGCGGTGTCACGCGCACCGATCTCCGCGCTGCAGGCCTACAAGCGACGGATGGGCTGGACCTTCCCCTGGGCCTCGTCGTTGGACAGCGACTTCAACTACGACGTCAACAGCTCGTTCACCGAGGACCAGCAGCGCTCCGGGTCGGTCGATTACAACTACCGCGCGAGCGACACGACGTGGCTCCGGGAGGCCGGCCCGTCCGAGCACGCCGCGATGTGCGGCGTCGACACGGCCGCATACACCCGCGAGCAGCCCGGCATGAGCGCCTTTGCCCTCGAGGACGGCGTCGTCTACCACACCTACTCGGCCTACGCGCGCGGCCTGGACGGGCTTTGGGGCATGTACCAGTGGCTCGACCGGGCGCCGAAGGGGCGCAACGAGACCGGGCCGTGGTGGCACCGGCGGGACGAGTACTAGTGGACCCGCCCACGAAAGCGCCTCAGGCGGTGTCTGCCCAGATTCTCCTGAGCCGCGGTAGAGAGCGTCCGCGTCAGCGGGCCGGCATCTCACGGATTCATCGACCTCAGCGTTCCATGGGGTGTGTCACCACCGAATGATTTGAAATGACCCATCCGCCGGGAGGACGCTCCATGCCGATCGCCGCCGCTCGCACCCCCGGGGTGACCGCCGAAATTCGTAAACGAGTCGACGCGCTGGACTGGGACCAGCTCACCGATCGGCTGAACGCGGAGGGCCACGCTGTGACTCCGACCGTGCTGAACCCGGATGAGTGCGGTGCGCTCGGCGACCTGTTTGACCAAGGTCGCTTTCGCTCGACGGTCGACATGGCACGCCACCGATTCGGCGATGGCCGCTATCGCTACTTCGATCACCCCCTGCCCGAGACGATCGCGGCGTTGCGCAGCTCCTTCTATCCCCATCTCGCCGCCGTCGCCAACCGCTGGTCAGAACTGCTGCGCGGCAACAACCCGACGTTCCCGACCGAGCATCAGGAGCTCTTGGCGCGATGCCATTCTGCTGGCCAGAATCGTCTCACCCCGCTGATCCTGCGCTACCAGCAGGGTGACTGGAACGCGCTTCACCAGGATCTCTATGGGGAGGTGGTCTTCCCGTTTCAGATCCTCACGATCCTTTCGCGCCGTGGTCAGGACTTCGACGGTGGTGAGTTCGTGCTGCTCGAGCAGCGCCCGCGGGCGCAGAGCCGCGCGCATGTGCTGAGCCCGCCACAGGGTGCGTTCGTGATCTTCCCGACCGCCGAGCGCCCCAATCGCGGCGCCAACGGCTACCACCGCATCGGAATGCGTCACGGTGTGTCAACGGTAACCCAGGGGAAGCGCACCGCGCTGGGGGTGATCTTCCACGACGCCAGCTGAGCTCGTAGTCAACCAGCAGCTTTTGCCGAGAAAGCGTCAGGGAGGTGTCAACGCAGCTCGCAGGGATGGCCGACCGCCTCGCAGGCCTGACGCCAGGTGACGTTGCCGAGGTAGGCGCTTTCAAGCTCGAGGCGCTCGTCGGGTGCCAGGTGCGGGACGCCGGCCGGCAATGAGGCGGCGACGACTTCGGCTGAGCCGGCGGGTAAGGGCTCATCGGAGATCAGCACCGACCCCCACGCCCGGCCCTGGGCGATCTGGCCGGCGGCCTCGATGTCACGGACGAGCTGGGAGCGTTGCGGATACCAGGGGGTGGCCGGACCGGGCGGCTCGCTCCGCCGGCCCTGGACGGTGATGACGAGCTCGTCAGTGATCAGAACACAGTCCAGCAGCGAGGCGGTTTCGAATCGCCACCAGTCGCTCGCGAAAGGAGAGGCCGTGCGCACGCGCTCGCGGGCGCGCTCCTGCGCCCGGGCTCGCACGCCGGGCGGGTCATCATCGATGAGCGCGTGACGCAGGCGCTCGGTCTCGGCGGAATGCTCGACGTCCCCTGGCCAGGTCAGCTTGCCGGGATGGCCCACGAGCCACAGCAGCAGGTCCCGGGGCGGAGCGGCCGGATACTCAAAGCAGGCCAGCCGGCCGCTTGCGCCACGCACCGCAAGCGAGGTGAGCAGGTACCCGGGGCGGTCGGCCAACGGCCCGAGCCGTCGAGACCCGTTCGGGGTGGCGCGCAGGAGGTTCGGCAGCCATGAGCGTCCCGAGGCGTCACGGGAGAACAACGCGCCGAAGAAGGGCTGAACCCGCGCGAGTTGGCTGCCGGATGTGTGTGCGCCCATCGCCTCATGACAGCAGATCGCCAGCGCCGATTCATATAGTCAGACCCTCAACCGGCAGACGGCGTGCAGCCCAAGGAGACCCACCGACATGGCGGACCAGGATTTCAACTCGCAGGTGATCGAGGAGTTCCGCGCCAACGACGGGCGGGTCGGGGGCATGTTCGAGAGCATGTCGCTTTTGCTCCTGCATCACACCGGCGCCAAGTCCGGCGAGAAGCGCATGGCGCCGCTCGCCTACGTGCAGGACGGGAGCCGGTACGTGATCTTCGCCTCCAAGGCCGGGGCGCCGACCAACCCGGCCTGGTATCACAACCTGATCGCCCACCCCCAGACCACGATCGAGGTTGGGGCCGAGACCTTCGCGGTCACCGCCGACGAGCTCACGGGCGAAGAGCGCCAGCGCCTGTTCGACGCTCAGGTGCAGCGCGCGCCTGGCTTTGGCGACTACCAGGAGAAGGCCGGCGACCGCGTCATCCCGGTGATCGCTCTCACCGCGACCGACGACGCGGGATAGCGCCCCGCCGGAGGTCGGGGGTACCGCAGTGATCGCTGCCAATTTCAGGAGACGATGAGGATGCGCTACGGATACAAGGCCTCAGCCGAGCAGTTCGCGCCCCGGCAGTTGATCGACTACTCACGGCTGGCCGAGGAGCTCGGACTGACGACGATCGCGGTCTCCGACCACTTTCAGCCGTGGCGTCACAAGGGCGGCCACACGCCGGCCGTCTTTCCGTGGCTCGGTGCGCTCGGTGAGCTGACCTCGACGGCGCTGCTGGGCACGAGCGTCCTGACTCCGACGATGCGCTACCACCCGTCGATCGTGGCTCAGAATCTCGCCACGTTGGGGTGCCTGAATCCCGGCCGGGTATTTCTCGGGGTAGGCACCGGCGAGGCGCTGAACGAGACGCCGGCGACGGCGGCGCAGTGGCCGGGCGCCAAGCAGCGGCGGATGATGTTGCGCGAAGCGATCACCCTGATCCGCCGGCTCTGGTCTGAGGAGCGGGTCAGCTTCGAGGGGGAGTACTACCGGACCGATCGGGCCACGATCTATGACCAACCGGAGGAGATGATCCCGATCTACGTGGCCGCGTCGGGGCCACTGGCGGCCAAGCTCGCGGGCCGGGTCGGGGATGGGTTCATCGCCACGTCGGGCAAGGATCCGGAGCTGTACGTCGAGCTGCTGGGCAAGCTCGCCGAAGGTGCCGAGGCGGCCGGTCGCGATCCGGCGGCGATCGACAAGTACATCGAGATCAAGGTCAGCTATGACCAGGACGTGCAGTACGCCAGGGCGGCGTGCGCGTTCTGGGCTCCGCTGGCGCTCACACCCGAGGAGAAGTCGGGGATCGACGACGCGACCGAGATGGAGGCGGCGGCGGACAAGATCCTCGACCGCGCGCCGTCCCGGTTCATCGTCTCCGATGATCCTGATCAGGTCGCCGACCGGATCGCCCCCTACGTCGAGCTCGGGTTTGAGCACCTCATCTTCCACGGCCCCGGCGACGATCAGGAGCGCTTCCTACGTGCCTTCTGCGCTGACGTGCTGCCGCGACTGCACGAGCGCTTCGGCGGCTAGGACCGGCTGGACTCGTCTTCGTCGCGGCGCCAGCCCAGTGCATGACGACGCACCTGCGGCAGCCGGCTGACCACCAGGTCATAGGAGTCCTCGACCATCTCGGCGATCAACGTGTCGGGCAGCGAGCGGTCGATGGTGACCGTGTTCCAGTGGCGTTTGTTGAGGTGGTAGCCGGGAGTCACGGCCGTGTGAACGGCCCGGAGCTGCTCGGCCAGTGCCGGTTCGCATTTGAGGCTCACGCTGAGCGGTCGCTCGGAGAGCCGAGAGATCGCGAAGACCTTGTCGGCGACCTTGAACACTGAGGTGCCCGCGCCAAACGGGAACGTCTCGTCGCTTCCGCGCAGGCTCAGGCAGAGATCGCGCAGCGCATCGGAGTCCATGGCGAACGAGAGCCTACCCAGGGCCGACGGTCCGAGGCCAACCCGCAACCGGCCGGCGGCCGTGCCCGTGCCTGCCGCGGTTATGCTCGCGGGATGGCAGCGCCCACGAACGCGTTCCGCATGGCGGTCGAGGCCGATGATCACGACGCGATCGCGCCACTGCTCGCCGAGCAGGTGACGTTCCTGAGCCCGGTTGCCTTCACCCCCTACCACGGTCGCGAGATGGTCGCGGCGATCCTGCGCGGGGCGAGTCGGGCGTTCTTGGACTTTCGCTACGAACGCGAGATCCGCTCGAGAGACGGCCGAGACATCGCCCTGGTCTTTCGCGCCCGCGTCGGTGACCGGGAGGTCCACGGCTGTGACTTCCTGCGACTGGATGACGCCGGTCTGATCGAGGAGTTCTGCGTGATGGTGCGGCCACTCTCGGCGGCCAATGCCCTCAGCGCGGCGATGGCTGAGCAGTTTGAGATCATCGGGCGTGAAGTGGGGCATGGTCGTTGACCGCCCGGCCTCGGGCTGGTCCGAAAACCGGGTCAACGCGGGCAGGAGGTTCAATCGCCGTCGCGAAGGGTAGATTCGACAAGTGTTGAGCTCGGTCAAATCCACCTCGTCGGATCCCTCGCAGTCGCCCGCGCCCGAGGCGTCGCCCCAGCGTCATTCGTTCGACGCCTCAGCCTGGCAGCGCAGATTGTCAGCCGTGACCGGTTGGGTCGGCCGGCAGCTCGGCCGGCCTCGGACTCGACTCGCCGTCATCGGCGTCGTGCTCCTGGTCGTGGCGGTGCTCGGAATCGTGAGCTCGGTCTGGACGCTGCCGTTGGTGATCGTCGGGGCGGTGATGGTGCTCGTGGCCTGGATCGGCGCCCGTCTTGACGGCCGCTTTGCCATCGAATGGGGCGAGACCGGGACCCAGCTCGAGTTTCGCGCCCAGATCAAGGCGCCGCCTCCCCGGCCGGCCATCGCGCCGGTTCGTGCCGGAGCGCCCGCAGTCCGTGTGCCCACCCTCACCCAGTTCAGCGATCCCGAGGTCATCGAGGGTGAGGGCCACACCGTCGAGATCGACGTGACTGAGCTCAAGGCGCTGATCGCCTCCGCGGAGGCACGTGAGGCCCGAGGGGCTACGACGACCTCGGGCGAGCCCGCGCCGGGCGATGACGGCACGCGGGCCGACCGGCCCGCGGCCTAGCTAGTCCTCCCGCGTCTGACCGGCACCCGCTGCCCGCCCGCCGCGGGTCATGATGGCCAGCGATGAGGGTGCTGTCGAGAGATCGCAACTTCACGCTGCTGTGGATCGGTCAGACCCTGTCCGAAGTCGGGTCACAGGTCACGACGATCGCGATGCCGTTGCTCGTCCTCGCGCTCACCGGTTCGGCGGCGAAGGCCGGCCTCGTCGGAGTCGCGCGGATGGTCGCGTTTCCGCTCGTTTCGCTGCCGGCCGGCGTGATCGCCGACCGCGGTGACCGCCGGCACCTGATGATCACGTGCGCCGCCGGCCGACTGGTGGCGACGGCCAGCGTGGCCGTTGCCCTGGCGGTCGGTAGGCCGGGGCTCGCGCAGCTCATGGCCGTCGCCCTGATCGATGCCGGGCTGTACTCGGTCGCGACGGTCGCCGAGCGAGGCCTGATCGGCGAGATCGTCCCGGACGCGCTCTACTCCGATGCCGTCGCGCTCAACGAGGGGCGCGAGGCGGCGGCCTACACCGCCGGACCGCCGCTCGGGGGTGCGCTGTTCGGCCTCGCGCGCGCCCTTCCGTTCGTGGCCGACACGGTGTCGTTCCTCGCGGCGCTCGCCACCCTCGCCGTCATGCAGCGGCCTGCTCCGGATCGGAGCCCGCGGCGGAGACCCGCGCTAGCGTCGGCGGCACCGGCCCTCGGTCACGGCCTGCGCGGGGCGATCGGCGAGGCGCGGGAGGGCATGAGC
>JALYTU010000149.1 GCA_030854125.1 Actinomycetota bacterium
CTGCTGGGGGGCGATTCGCACGGTCTGGCGCTGCGGGGCCGCGCACCGACGCCCGGCCCTGCGCAGCAGCGCCGACTCGGCCCGGTTCAGCAGCCGCAGCGGCGTGCGAACCGAGCGAGGAACACGACCCTGCCGCCACGTACTCGAAAGGCCGAGCCTAGAGATGGCCTCGTCGGCGGCCGCCGCCGTCCGGCACAAGGGCGGACGGCGCCTCCCGCTCAGGCGCTGAGCGGCCCTCACGGCGCTCAGCAGCGGGGGGCGCTGCCCGCGGACGAAGCGAGACCGCGAGATCTTGGAAACCGCGTGGGCGGCCGCCGTGATCTCGGTGTGGATCCCGGTCGGCGCCGAGCGTCGCGCCACCGCGCTGGTCGGCATCATGACGCCGACCAGCAGGCCGATGACGAGTGCCGTCATCACGCCGCGTAGCGTCGTCCGAGCAGGCCAACGCGCTGGATTTCCCGGTCCGTTCACTGGTCCCTTCCCGGCGCTCAAACTATTCCTGACGAGCTGCGACGTCAAGTCCTGGAGCCAATCCCGGCGCGCTGCTCGATCATTCGTCCAGGGCGGCCGTGAGCAGGTCGCGCAGGGCCTCGGGGTGGTCGGCCACACCGTCGGCGTCATGCAGCTGCGCGGCCGCGAACGGGCCCGTGGTCACCGCCAGGCAACGGACACCGTCGGCACGGGCACAGGCGATGTCGCGCGGAGTGTCGCCGATCACCACCGTCGTCTCGCGCGGATGCGGGACGCCCTCCTCGCCGGCCCGGCGCCGGGCGATGGCGGGCAGCACCGCCCGATCCTCGGAGTCCGAGCCGAAGCCGCCCTGGCCCACCGGGAAGTAGCCCCCGATCCCGGCTCGGGCGAGCTTGAGACGGGCGACCGGCTCGAAGTTGCCGGTCACCAGCGACAGCCGGACGTCGTCGCGGCCGTCGAGCCACTCCAGCAGCGCCGGGATACCCGGCACGACCTTGTCGGCTAGTGACGGCGGGCAGAGCTCGACATACAAGCGCGTGCACGCCTCTCGCACCGCTGTCGCCCCGTCGTCAATCCGTTCGGCGCTGATTCGAGCCTGCACGAGCAGGAGGCGAGCGATCTCGCCGTCGGTACGCCCGGCCGGTGAGACAACGGTCGCCAGTGCCTCCGTTCGGACCCCGTGGACCTCGGTCAGCGCACGGTGCAGCGCCTCGGCGTGCGCGGCCGAGGCGCGGCTGACCAGCGTGCCGTCGATGTCAAACAGCAGCAGCAGCGCGGGCGCTCAGCGCTCGAACGACATGCCCGCGGTCAAGCGCTGGGCGAAGGCGGCGATCAGCTTGGCCGCCGCCGCGATGTCGGCCAGGGAGACGAGCTCGACCGGCGAGTGCATATAGCGGATCGGCACCGAAACCAGTCCGGTCGGCACTCCGTCGCGCGAGAGGTGAATCGCGTCGGCGTCGGTGCCGGTGCCGCGACCCAGGGACTCGACCGTGAACGCGATCCCTTCGGCCTCGGCGGTCTCGTAGAGCAACTCGGTGACGACTGGGTGAAGCGTTGTGCCGCGGGCGATGACCGGCCCGGAGTCGAGCGGGTGCTTGGTCATCGGCCCCAGCTCGATGCCGGGCTGGTCGGTTGCGAAGGTGACGTCGACGGCGATCGCGAGGTCGGGTTGGACGGCGAACGTGCTCGTGCGCGCACCGGCGAAGGTCGTCTCCTCCTGGGCGACCGCCAGGGCGATCACGTCCCCGGGGGCGCCGCCCCCCTCGGCGACCAGCCGCGCGGCCTCGGCGGCCACGAAGCAGCCGATCCGATTGTCCAGCGCCCGAGCGACGAGCCGGTCGTTGGGCATCGCGACAGGATCGGCATCGATCACCGCGACATCGCCGATCCGCACCATCTCACGCGCCTGGTCGGCATCCTTGGCGCCGATGTCGATGTGCAGGTCCTTGATCAGCGGGCTCTTCTCGCGGTCGGGACCCTTCATCAGATGGATCGGCTTGCGGCCGATCACCCCCGGGACGGACCCGGTGCGGGTCGCGATCCGCACGCGCTGGCCGACGAGGACGATCTGGTCCCAGCCACCGACCTCGCCGAAGCGCAGAAAGCCCTCGTCATCGATGTGGGAGATGTGAACGCCGATCTCGTCGATGTGGCCGACGACGGCCAGGGTGGGTCCACCGGCGGTACCGGCCACGCGGGCCAGCGAGGAGCCGACGTTGTCGGCGCGGACCTCGGTGGCAAAGGACTGACAGCCCTCGCGCCATGCGCGGGCCGGGTCGGATTCGTGGCCGGACGGGCCGGCGGCGTTGAGGATCTGCAGGAGCAGTTCAGGAGCAGGCATGGCGGCCAAGGCTAGACGGTTGCGTCACTTGCCCGAAGCGATCAGCTGACGCAGCACGTACTGCAGGATCCCCCCGTGCTCGTAGTAGCGCTGCTCCTTGGGGGTGTCGATCCGGACGGTGACCTCGAACTCCGCGTCATCGGCTTTGACGGTCAGCGTCGGGGGGATGTCGTCGGCCTCGGAGATGCCCACGATCGTGAACGTCTCCTCGCCAGTCAGGCCGAGTGACTGCACTGACTCGCCGTCGGAGAACTGCAGCGGCAGCACCCCCATCCCGACCAGGTTGGAACGGTGGATGCGCTCGAAGCTCTGCGCGATCACCGCGCGCACGCCGAGCAGCTTGGTGCCCTTGGCGGCCCAGTCGCGCGAGGAGCCCGAGCCGTACTCCTTGCCGGCGAGCACGATCAGCGGGACGTGCTGCTCGATGTAGCGCATGGCGGCGTCGTAGATCGACATGTCGTCGCCGGAGCCATCCCCGAGGTAGCGGGTGACACCACCCTCGGGAATCGGTCCCCCGCCCACCCTCGCGAGCTGGTTGCGCAGACGGATGTTGGCGAACGTGCCGCGCATCATCACCTCGTGGTTGCCGCGCCGTGACCCATAGGAGTTGAAGTCCCGCGCCTCGACGTGGTGGTCGTTGAGGTACCGGGCGGCCGGCCCGTCGCGCCGGATCGATCCCGCGGGGGAGATGTGATCGGTGGTGACGCTGTCGCCCAAGATGGCCAGCACCCGCGCGTTCTCGATGTCCTGAAGCGGCTCGGGCTCGCGGGGGAGATCCTCGAAGAACGGTGGTTTGCGCACGTAGGTGGAGCGCTCGTCCCACGCGAAGCGGTCCCCCGTGGGCACCTGCAGCGCGTTCCAGCGCTCGTCCCCGTCGAACACCTCGCCGTAGCTCTTGTGGAACATGTCCGACTGCACAGCCTCCTCGATCGTGGCCGCGATCTCCCGGGTCTCGGGCCAGATGTCACGCAGGTACACCGGGTTCCCGTCGGTGTCCTCGCCGAGCGGCTCGTCGTAGAGGTCGATGTCCATCGTCCCGGCCAGCGCGTAGGCGACGCACAGCGGGGGAGAGGCCAGGTAGTTCATCCTCACGTCGGGGTTGATCCGCCCCTCGAAGTTGCGATTGCCCGACAGGACCGAGACGACGGCGAGATCCTCGGCGCTCACCACGTCGGAGATCTCCTGGGGCAGCGGCCCGCTGTTGCCGATGCAGGTCGTGCAGCCGTAGCCGACGAGGTTAAAGCCGAGCTCGTCGAGGTACTCGGTCAGCCCGGCCCGCTCCAGGTACTCGGTGACCACCTTGGAGCCGGGAGCCAGCGAGGTCTTGACCCACGGTTTGACCTGCAGGCCCTTCTGGACCGCGTTGCGGGCCAGCAGTCCGGCGCCGAGCATCACCGACGGGTTGGAGGTGTTGGTGCAGCTGGTGATGGCCGCGATCACGACATGGCCGTGGTCGAGCTCGGTCTCGGTGCCGTCCGCGAGCGTGACCGGGGTGTGGGTGCTCGGCCGGTCGGCGACCTGAGCTCCGCCGGTCCCACCGGCCGGCTCGTGGCCGGCGCCGTTGGGGACGTGGGTCGAGACCGGGTCCGAGGCCGGGAAGGACTCCGAGATCGCCTCGTCCTCTCCGGTCTCGTCGGGGAGCAGGCCCTCGAGGGCCATGCGGAAGGCCGACTTGGATTCGGTCAGCGATATCCGGTCCTGGGGGCGCTTGGGCCCGGCAATGCTCGGCACCACCGAGCCGAGGTCGAGCTCGATCGTGTCCGAGAAGGTGGGTTCCTCGGACTCGTCGTCGTGCCAGAGCCCCTGCTCGCGCGCGTAGGTCTCGACGAGCATGACCTGCTCGGCGGGGCGGCCGGAGAACTCCAGGTAGCGCAGCGTCTCGGCGTCGATCGGGAAGATCGCGCAGGTCGAGCCGAACTCGGGCGACATGTTGCCGATCGTGGCCCGGTCAGCGAGCGGCAGGTTGCTGAGACCATGTCCGTAGAACTCGACGAACTTGCCGACCACACCGCGCTCGCGCAGCGCCTCGGTCACCGTCAGCACGAGATCGGTCGCCGTAGCGCCCTCCGGCAGCTCACCGACGAGCCTGAAGCCCAGCACCTGGGGGATCAGCATCGACATCGGCTGGCCGAGCATCGCCGCCTCGGCCTCGATCCCGCCCACGCCCCAGCCGAGCACGCCGAGGCCGTTGACCATCGTCGTATGGGAATCGGTCCCGACCAACGTGTCGGGATAGGCGAGGTTGTCCTTATCGTTGACGAACACGACCCGCGACAGATACTCGAGGTTGACCTGGTGCACGATCCCGGTATCGGGCGGCACGACGCTGAAGTTGTCAAACGCACCCTGGCCCCAGCGCAGGAACGCGTAGCGCTCCTGGTTGCGCTCGAACTCGAGCTCGGCGTTGCGGCGGAAGGCATCGTGGGTGCCGAACACGTCGACCTGGACGGAGTGGTCGATGACCAGCTCGGCCGGGACGAGCGGGTTGATCTTGCTCTCGTCGCCGCCCAGGTCGCGCATCGCGTCGCGCATCGCGGCGAGGTCCACGATCGCCGGCACGCCGGTGAAGTCCTGCATCACCACGCGCGCAGGCGTGAAGGCGATCTCCTGGCTCGGAGTGGCAGTGGCGTCCCAGCCGGCCAGGGCCTCGATGTCCTGGGCGCGGATCGCGTCGCCGTCCTCGTTACGCAGCAGGTTTTCCAGCAGGATCTTCAGCGAGAACGGCAGTCGGGCGACGCCGAAGCGCGACTGCAGGGCGTCGAGCCGGAAGATCTCGTAGGTGCGGTCTCCGACGGTGAGCTCGGAGCGGGAATCAAAGCTGTTGCTGGACATGACGGTGTCAGAACTCCCTCGTTCACGAATGGGTCCGTCTTACTCTAAGTGCTCATACGTGGCTCTTAGCCGCGTCTTCATCCGGGCTTCAGCGGCGGGCGGATGCTTCAGCGCGTCACCCTCAAGGAGCAGCCCGATCTCGATCCTCGCCCGAACCCTCGCCGGTCTCGCCATCAGCGCCGTTGGCGCGGTGGCGGCCGCCGGCGCCTATACCGAGGCGCGCCGCGCGCCTGACCAGCCCTAGCCCCGTGCCGCTGCGCTCGCTGCCCCAGCCATTCGCCGCCCCGCGCTCGCGCCCGGAGCTCGCCGGTCTCGTCGTCCTCGCCGGGGCTCTGAACCTGTGGGGCCTGTCGATCAACGGTTGGGCGAACACGTACTACTCGGCCGCCGTGCGCTCGATGACCACGAGCTGGCACGACTTCCTGTTCATCTCGCTGGACAAGACCGGGCTGATGACCGTGGACAAGCCGCCGCTGGCCCTGTGGGTGCAGGCGCTGTCGGCCCGCGTGTTCGGCTTGGACTCGCTCAGCATTCTGATCCCGCAGGCCCTGATGGGCGTAGCCGCCGCCGCGATCGTCTATGACCTGGTCCGCCGCCGCTTCGGCCGAATCGCCGGCTTCGTGGCCGGCGTTGCGCTTGCCACCACCCCGGTGGCGGTCGCCGTGTCGCGCCACAACAATCCCGACGAGCTGCTCGTCCTCTGCTGTGTGACGGCTCTGTGGCTCACCGCCCGCGCACTGGAGACCGGACGGACGAAGTGGCTGGTGTGGGCCGGGGTCGCGGTCGGACTCGGCTTTGAGACCAAGATGGGCGTGGCCCTGATGGTCGTGCCCGGGATCGCCGCCGCGTATCTCTACGTCGCACCCCGTGGATATCTGACCGCGATCCGCCAGCTGCTGGCCGGCGGCGTCGCGCTCGCCGTCGTCGGCCTTGCCTGGCCGGTGCTCGTCACCCTCACCCCGACCGCGGATCGCCCGTGGATCTCGGGGACCTCTGACAACAGCATCTGGTCGCTGATCTTCTCCTACAACGGTGTGGGCCGGATCTCGGGTCAGACCGGCGGCCCGGCAGGCGGCGGTGGACCCGGCGGCGGCGGCGGCGGAGGTCTGTTCGGCGGCGCCACCGGCGTCTTTCGCCTGTTGCAGTCAAGCCTGGGCGATCAGGTCGGGTGGCTGCTCGGGTTCGCGCTCGTGGCCGGCATCGGACTCGTCGTCGCCAGCCGACTGCGGCGCCGCGATCCCCGCACTGGCTGGGTGATCGCCGTTGGCGGCGCCTTTTTGACCACGGCCGTCGTGTTCAGCTACGCCTCGGGCATCTTTCATCCCTACTACGTCTCCTTCCTGGCTCCCTTCACCGCGGCGCTGATCGGCGCGGGTGTCGGGATGGGCCTCTCGGGCACGCTGACCGGGCGGGTGACCGCGTCGCTGGCGCTCGTCGCCGGGGCAGTCACCGAACTGGTCGTGCTCGGGACGCTCAGCGGCGCGCTCTCCTGGGGTCGGCCGCTGGCCATCGCCGGCGCGATCATCGGGGTCCCCGCATTGGCGCTGACCATCTCGGTCCGCGTCCGGATCGGTCTCGTCGCGGTCGCCCTGGTCGCGTTGTTCGCAGCCCCGACGGCGTGGGCGACCGAGACGCTCGGTCACGCCACCAGCGGCACCTTCCCGGCCGGCGGCTCGGCCAGCGCCCAGTTC
>JALYTU010000781.1 GCA_030854125.1 Actinomycetota bacterium
GCGCGAGGCGGTCGTTGGTCGGCATGGATGCTGGCGAAACTGGGCATGGATGGATCGAGCCGCGAGGCGGTTGCAGGGGCGACGCGCCCGCCGTCCTCGCGCGGCAAGCTGCTGGCTGTCGAAGGTCAAGCGGCTTGCAAGGAGGACGACGATGCGCGTCAACGCGGGATTCTCGCGTCTGCTGCGCCTGGACGGGATCTGGGTGCGGCGGGTGCAGTTTCAGGCCGACCGGGTGGTGGTGTCGGTGGCGCTGCGCCGCCGACGGCTGCAGTGTCCGCTGTGCGGCTACTCCACGCCTCATCGCCATAACCGCCAGCAGGTCCAGTCGACCTGGCGCCACTTGGATCTCGGGGTCTGGCGCCTGGAGCTCGGCGCGCAGTTGCGGCGCTTGGCGTGTCCGCAGCACGGGGTCAGGGTCGAGGGCGTCCCATTCGCCCGCCACGCCAGCGGGTTCACCCGTGATTTCGAGCAGCTCGTCGCGTGGCTGGCGGCCCGCACGGACAAGACGACGATCCGGCGGCTGGTCCGGATCGACTGGGACACAGTCGGGCGGATCATCAGTCGCGTGTGCGCCGATGAGCTTGATCCCGACCGGCTGCAGAACCTGTTCGAGATCGGGATCGATCATCGACGGCGGCACCGGCAGGGCTGAGGCCATCGCCGTGAACACGTTCCCGTCGAATCGACTTGCACTTGAACCGGCCGGGTTTGGCGACCGCGTCGCTGAGATCAATCGCCGCGCGGTCGAAACTGCCGTTCAGGCACGCGAGAACGCAGCTGAGCGTCCCGTGCTGGTCGTCGGCTCGATCTCGCCACACAGCACCGAAGGTATGCCGGACCCGGAGCCCGACCCTGACTATGTACTGTCGTGCTTTCGCGAACAGGTTGAGGTACAAGCCGAGGCGGGCGTCGATCTTTTCGCCCTCGAAATGATCCCTAACGCGTTCTATGGACGCCCAGCAGCACAAGCAGCCGCGGAAAGCGGGCTGCCCGTATGGCTGGGCATGACGACTTGGTCAGGCGACGAAGGCTGGTCTAAAGAGCGTGGTCTCGGTGAGCTGGTGAGCGAGCTGATCAGCTCGAGCGTGATGGCGGTGAACGCCATGCATACCGAGGTCGCGGAGGTCGACGCCGCCTTGACGGACATCGAACGGCACTGGAACGGGACGCTGGGCGCCTACGCGCATCATGGCGACTGGATTCCTCCGAACTGGATATTTCTGGACACCATGGCGCCCGAGGAGTACCTCATTGCAGCCCAAGGTTGGGTAGCGCGGGGCGCTCAAATTATCGGCGGATGCTGCGGGACGCGGCCAGCGCACATCGCTCTGCTCAAGGAGCAACTTCCGACGCACATCCCAGCCGGGACGTATCAGACAAAGCCGGAGAGTGCGTGATCATCTGTCGGCCGGACCCAATACTGCGAGGACGCGGAAATGGCCGGCCACGACTGCAGGCAGATGCGCTGTCAGCCAGTGGTCGCGTTGGTGCCAACCGCAACCAACCGTTGCTCAAGCTCGGAGTCAGGCATGCCGCCCAGGCCCCAGGGCGCGCAGGCTAGCGAATCGCCGGGCGGACACACCAGGCCCACGGCCTCGTCGATCTCGACCCGGCGCAAGTACTCGATCTGGTGAGTGCCGTCAGCTAGCCCGCGGCGCATGGAGAGGGTCACGTCACGGATCGCATCTGTCAGCTGAGTGGACTCCTTGATCGCTCGGATCACGTGCCGCTCGGATGCAGCGCTGCCGCTGACTGCCACATCGCCACCTCGGGCCTCGCCGGCGCTGCCATAGGCCAGCGCCGTGCGGAGGTGGCGCGGAAGCGCGTTGAGCGTCTCGCGCAGCACCAAACCTGAACCCGCAGCCCGATCCTCGACCATTAGATAGTCGACTGCCCGGTCGGTGATCGCGGCGAGCACATCCTGCGCCATGGCTGGTACGACGACCAGCTTATGTGGCGGCCACACTTCGAGCCAGCTAAGGTCCGCGAGCCCCCCGTCACCGGCCTGCAGGTAAAAGAAGTCAGGATATTCAAAGAAGTCAGCCGAACACCGTCGGCGCTCCTCGTACCAGGCCGAAACCAGCGCCAGGAGCGTCGTGGGGGGGGGG
>JALYTU010000782.1 GCA_030854125.1 Actinomycetota bacterium
ACACAGACCGCGACGGCTTCGTCGCGGCCGAGGGAGCCTGTGTGCTCGTCCTCGAGGACCGCGACCTGGCCATGGCACGCGGCGCCGCTCTCCTCGCCGAGGTCACCGGGTACGGGGCGACCGCCGACGCACATCACATCACCGAGCCCGATCCGGAGGGTGACGGGGCGCGCCGCGCCATGACGCGCGCCCTGCGGCGCGCCGGGCTGGAGCCAGCTGAGGTTGGCTACCTCAACGCTCACGGCACCGGGACGCTGCTCAACGACGTCACCGAGACCAAGGCGATTCACGCCGTGTTCGGCACCGCTCCCGGGGCACCCGCGGTGTCGTCGACGAAGTCGATGACCGGCCACATGCTCGGGGCGGCCGGCGCGTTCGAGGCCATGGTGTGCGTGCTCGCCCTGCGTGATCAGTTCCTACCGCCGACGGTCAACCTCGACAATCCCGACCCACGCTGCGACCTCGACCATGTTCCGATCCGGGGCCGGAGCGTGATCGGGGTGCGCCACGCGCTCACCACGTCGTACGGCTTCGGCGGCCACAACGCCTGCCTGGTCATCAGCACCACGAGGGACAGCACATGACGACTGAGCCGGGCTTCATCGTGGTCGGAGGCGGGGCGGCCGGGATATCGGCGGCCCAAACCATCGCTGCGGCCGGTCGGGCGGTGACGCTGATCGAGAGCGGGCGCCTCGGCGGGGAGTGCACCTGGAACGGATGCGTTCCATCGAAGGCGCTCATCGAGGCGGCGCGGATCGCGCACGACACCCGCCGCGCCGGCAGGTTCGGGCTGCGCGGGACGGAGTCAGTCGGCGACTTCGCCGCGGTGACCGCGCGTGTGCATCGGGTTGTGGAGAGCATTGCGAGCTTCGAGGACGCCGCACACCTCGAGAAGCAGGGCATCACCGTCCGCACCGGTCACGCGCGCGTCGTCGATCGGCAAACCGTGAGTCTCGACGGCACCGACTTTCCGGCGCAGGGGATCATCGTCTGCACCGGTGGAACGCCCGCGATACCGCCCGTCGCAGGCCTACGGGAGGCGATGCCCCACACCAACGAAACCATCTTCAGCATCACCCGGCGACCCAAACGGCTTCTCATCCTCGGAGCAGGCCCGATCGGCCTCGAGATGGCGCAGGCGTTCCATCGTCTCGGCAGCGAGGTCCATGTCGTGGACGTGGTCGAACGGCTCCTCCCCACCGAGGATCCTGAGATCGCCGACGAGGCCCACCGCATCCTGATCGAGGACGGGCTTCAGATTCATCTCAATACCCACGTGAAGCAGGTGAGCCGTGACGGCGGCACCGTCACCTTGCACATGCCGGACGTGGAGGGGCCGCCGCTGACCGGTGATGCCCTGCTCGTCGCCACCGGCCGCCAGCCGCGCACCCACGACATGGGGCTCAAGGAGCTGGGCGTCAAGGTCACCAAGAAGGGTATCGAGGTGGACGAGCACATGCGTACTGCGGTCAGCAGCGTGTACGCGGCGGGCGACGTGACCGGGATCATGCCATTCACCCACGCCGCCGCCTACCAGGGCCGGGTCGCCGCGACCAACGCCATGGGCAAGTCGAGGAAGGTGGACTTTCGCGTGGTGCCCTGGGCGGTCTTCATTGACCCCCCCATCGCGCATGTCGGCCTGACCGAGCCGCAAGCTCGCACGCAGCACGGTGATGACATTCGCATCGCCAGGCTGCCGATGACCGCGGTCGACCGCGCCGTCATCGACGATGCCGGACGAGGCCTGATCAAGGTGATCGTCCGCGGCAAGCCGCTGATCGGCCATGCGGCCGGCGGTGAAATCATCGGGGCTCACGCCATCGGTGCCGGCGCCGGCGATTTCATCCATGAGTTCGCGATCGCGATGCAGACTCGCTCCTTCGCCGGACGGCTCGCACAGACGATTCACGCCTACCCGACGCTGGCCATGGGAGTGCAGCAGGCCATAGCCCAGTTGTTCGCAGCCGGCCGGGCCACCGCCGGAGAAAGGCGCGAAGAGCTGCGCGAGATCGGGCCAGAAACCGCGTAGCCCGAATCCTCAGCGGCTGCGCCCGATCCCCGGCAGAAAGCGGCCGGTTGCGGCGGAGTGGCGTGCGTATCTCTCAC
>JALYTU010000783.1 GCA_030854125.1 Actinomycetota bacterium
GAGCTTGGGACTCTCCACGCTCCAGAACGAGGTCGACCGGGCGCATCGCTCCGGCCAGCCTTTCGTGCTCGCATTCGTCGACGTCGACGCTCTCAAGCGCGTCAACGACGACGGCGGGCACGCCGCCGGCGATGCACTGCTGCAGGCGATCGCTGCCGAGCTCAAGTCGGCGCTTCGCTCCTACGACACGATCGTGCGGATGGGCGGCGACGAGTTCGTGTGTGCTCTGACGAACATGACACTCGAACAAGCCACTGCCCGGGCGCGACACATCCACATCGGCCTCAGACGACACGACGTCGCCGGTACGGTCAGCATCGGCCTCGCTCAACTGCGGACCGCCGAGACGCTCGAGTCCCTGACCGCTCGTGGCGACGCCGAGCTCTACGAGATCAAGCGTCACCGCCTCGACGCCCAGCCCGTCATGGCGCGTCACCTTCCCCACGCAGGAACGGAGACCGGATGAGAGAATGCAACAGCACAACACGCGACAGAGTTGAGTCGGGGGTTCGCGCCGACCGCGCCAGCATCACCGTGGTGATCGCAGCGCTCAACGAGGCGGCGAACCTGCCACACGTATTTGCCCGCCTCCCTGCGTGCGTTGACGAGGTAGTCCTCGTCGACGGCAATTCCTCAGACGACACGATCGCCGTAGCCCAGATGCTGAGGCCCGAGGTGCGAATCGTGGTCCAGAGCGGCGCCGGCAAGGGCAGAGCGCTGGCATGCGGCTTTGCGGCTGCCCGCGGAGACATCATCGTCATGCTCGACGCCGACGGGTCGACCGACCCCGCCGAGATCCCCCGCTTCGTCGACGCGCTCCTCGCCGGGGCCGACTTCGCCAAGGGCTCTCGCTTCATGCCGGGTGCCGAGAGCACCGACATCACGCCGCTGCGCTACGCGGGCAACCGCGCGCTTGGGTGGATGGTCAACGTCCTCTTCGGGACCCAGTACACCGACCTCTGCTACGGCTACAACGCATTCTGGCGCCACTGCCTCCCGCAGATGCACGTCACCTGCGACGGGTTCGAGGTCGAGACGCTGATCAACGTGCGGATCGCCCGCGCCGGTCTGCGCACGACCGAGGTGCCCAGCTGCGAAGGGGACCGGCTCCACGGAGTCAGCAAGCTGCACGCGTTCCGCGACGGCCGGCGAGTCCTGCGCACGATCATCAGCGAGCGACTCCGCCGCTCGCCGGCCGTGTCGGATGACTGGCGGCCCGCCTTCCGTGAGGTCTCTACCGAGCTCAGTGGCCCAGGGCTGCCACTGGTCGACGTGCCGCGATCGCTTGCCGAGGTGCTCCAGCCGGCGTGAGCCTACGGATCGTGATGCATCGATGAGCGATCGGCATGACCCGGTATGCCCAGCCGGAGCCGGGTCCACTCCGCCGCTCCTCCGTGCGACGTGCCGCGTTACCACAGTCAGGCCGCACCGTCACAGTCAGGCCGCGCCGTCACTGATATACGCGTACCCAGTCGACGCTCAGGGTTGCGGGGAAGGCCGTTGACGCTGTCGGCGCTCCGGGCCAGTTGCCTCCGACGGCGAGGTTCAGGACGAGGTGGAACGGCTGGTTGAAGACCCATGCCTGCCCTGGCTGAAGGTCGGCCGGCGTGGCGGTGGCGTAGGGCACGCCGTCAAGTAGCCAGGTGATCGAGTTCGGGCTCCAGCTCACCGCGTAGGTGTGGTAGGCGGCGGCGAGCGAGACGGGTGATGTCCGCTGGAAGCCGACCGCGTAGGCGGCGCCTCCGGGGAGAGTCGGACCGTGGATCGTCCCGTGGACCGTGAATGGGTCTTGGTCGATCGTCTCCATCGCGTCGATCTCGCCGCAATTCGGCTAGCCTACGCTGTTGATGTTGTCGCCGAGCATCCAGAATGCCGGCCACAACCCAGACCCAGGCGGGATCTTCATCCGCGCCTCGACCAGGCCGTAGGTGAGCGAGAACAGTCCTTGCGTCTCGATCCTGGCTGACGTGTAGTCCCGTGTGACACCGTCGGGACCCGTCGCGGTTTGCTTTCGGGCGACGATCGCGAGGTGACCGTTGCCATCTAGCGACGCGTTGGCTGGTCCGGCCGTATAGGTCTCGAGCTCTCCGTTGCTCGAGCCCCATG
>JALYTU010000784.1 GCA_030854125.1 Actinomycetota bacterium
CCCGGGACCCCGGAGAGCACGGTGGCCGGCCAGTACAGGTCAGTGGACATATTTGCCTGCCGCGCTCCGCCGGTCAGGACGCTGGCACCGCGGGCCTGGGCGTCGGCCACGTGCTCGTCCATCTTGACTGCGACCCCCTCGTTGTTAAGCGGCCCCATCGTCGTCTCAGGAGCGAGTGGATCGCCGAGCACGATCTGTTCGGTGACCGCGCGGCGCAGCTTCTCCACGTACTCGTCATAGACCCCGCGCTGAATGAGGATCCGCTCACCGGCGGTGCAGCTCTGTCCGGCGCAGAGAAAGCACGCGGTCAGCGTCGCGGCCACCGCGGCGTCGACGTCAGCATCGTCGAGCACCACGATCGGCCCGTTGCCGCCCATCTCCAGCAGCGTCGCCTTGCCCGCGGCGGCGCTGGCCACGAGTCGGCCGGTGAGCGTCGAGCCGATGAACCCGATGCCGTCGACGGCCGGGTTGCGAGCGATCTCGTCACCGACCACCGCCCCGGGACCCGTCACGAGGTTGAACACGCCGGGCGGCAGGTCCGCGTCGGCCACGCACTGCGCCAGAGCGACCGCGCACAGGGCCGTCGACGGCGCCGGCGTCCAGACGACCGCGTTGCCGCAGGCCAACGCCGGGGCGAGCAGCTCGGCGGGCATCGTGTACGGCCAGTTCCACGGACTGATCACGCCGACCACCCCGCGGGCGCGCCGCGCGAGCAGGACCCGCTTGCCGGGCGAGAAGGAGTTGGGCAGCTCGCCGCCCAGCCGCTTGGCGTCCTCGGCGGCCATCCGCCAGTACTCGACCAGCTCGTCAACCTCGTCGTAGGCCTCGGCGTGCAGTGGCTTGCCCTGATCGAGGGTCAGCGTCCGGGCCAGCGCATCGCGCCGGGACTCGATCACGTCGCCGACGGCGTGCATCTTGGCCGCACGCTCAAAGGCGGTCAGCCGGGCCCAGTCATCGGCGGCCGCCCGCGCGGCGTCGATCGCGCGCTGGGCATCGGGCCGGTCGCCCTGGGGCACGGTGCCGAGGCTTTCGCCCGAACCGGGGCTGATCGCCTCGAAGGTCTCGCCGCTTGCGCTCGGCGACCAGTCGCCGCCCACGAACATGTGCTGGGTGGTGCCTGCGGTCATCTCTCGCTCCCGGCCGGGACGGCGGCGCCCCGGTGGCGGTCGCGCGTCGTTGACACGATAGGACGACTGATATATAACAGCCGGGTCTGGACTGGGTCAATGCGCCGGGGAAACGTTCGGATGAGGGACCGGCGACGAGCTTGCAACCGTGATCGACAGCCGCGCCCCGCGCGCGACGTGGAGGTAGATTGATGGCAACCGCAGAGGCTCCGACCGGGAGTGGCGACGGCGACGACAGCGGCGAACTCGCCGGTTTCGGCTACAAGCAGGAGCTCGACCGCTCGCTGGGCAACTTCTCGTCGTTCGCTGCCGGCTTCAGCTACATCTCGATCCTCACCGGGGTCATCCAGTTGTTCGCGTTCGGTTTCCTGTTCGCCGGCCCAGCGGTCTGGTGGACCTGGTTCATCGTGCTCGGCGGCCAAATGATGGTGGCGCTGTGCTTCGCCGAGATGGCCGGCCAGTATCCGCTCGCCGGGTCGGTCTACAACTGGTCAAAGCGCGTTGCCGGTGACTACGCGGCCTGGATGACCGGCTGGATCTACGTGGTCGGCTCGATCGTCACCGTCGCCGCGGTCGCTGTCGCCTGGCAGGTCGTGCTGCCGCAGGTCTCGACCAAGTTCCAGATCCTCGGCTCGAGCGCGGACGCCGGCACCTACGTCACCTCCGGCGGTGCGAAGAACGCGCTGCTGTTGGGAGCCATTTTGGTTGTGTTCGGCACGGTCGTCAACATGCTCGGGGTCAAGATCATGGCCCGGATCAACAACTTCGGGGTGATGGCCGAGCTGATCGGCGGCACGCTGTTGGTCGTCCTGCTGTTCTTCCACATCGCCCGGGGGCCGGGGATCGTCTTCCACAGCCTGGGCACCGGTGCCGGTCACAGCTGGGGCTACTTCGGGGCCTTCATCATCGGCGGGATCATGAGCGCGTATGTGATGTACGGCTTTGACACCGCGGGCACGCTGGCCGAGGAGACCAACG
>JALYTU010000785.1 GCA_030854125.1 Actinomycetota bacterium
CGACACGTCACAGCGTGAGACGGACCGGCGGCCAGAAACGTGAGGTCGCGACCAGAGAATCCTCAGTAGAGCGGACATGCCGCAGCTCGCGGCTCACGTCTGCGAGAACGACGCTTCAAGCGACCGTCGACGCGCTGGTCATCGACCTGCGCAGCCCACCGCTCTTGTCTACGATCCGGTATCCCGCCGCCGACCTGCAATGCCAGCTGCTGCGCCCCCACCTCGCCACCTCCCTCAACGCCGACGTGCTTGTGCTGCAACACATCGCCTGCGAGCCCCCCGGCGTCTACGAGGACGTCTTGCGCGAATGCGGCGCGCGGATACACCGCGTAGAGCTTGACGAAGGCCAGCGCCCTCCCGACCCTCACGACTTCCACGCCGTCGTCGTCATGGGCGGCCCGATGGGCGCCTACGACGAGGAGCTGCACCCCTGGCTAGCCGGGGAGAAGCGCCTGCTCCACCGAGCCGTCAGCGCCAAGATCCCCGTCTTTGGCGCCTGCCTCGGCGCCCAATTGCTCGCGGCCAGCCTCGGCGCCCGCGTGTTCCGCGCCCCCACGCCCGAGGTCGGCGTGCTGCCCGTCGAGCTCACCGCCGACGGGCACGCAGATCCCGTCACCGCCCAGCTACCCGCCAAGTTCGCCACGCTGCAATGGCACAGCGACACCTTCGACTTGCCCGCCGGCGCCACCCTGCTCGCCTCCTCACCCGCCTACCCGAACCAGGCGTACCGCGTCGGCGCCACCGCCTACGCCGTCCAATTTCACCTCGAGGTCACCCAAGCCATGGCCGAGGAATGGGCCGCCGTGCCCGCCTACGCCTACGCGCTCGAAGCCGTACTCGGACCGGGAGCCCTCGACGGGCTGCTCGCCGACTTCGCCGCCCACCGACAAGCGATGCAACACCACGCACGCACGCTCTTCCGCGCCTGGTGGGACACCACCACGCAGCACCACCAGTTCGCCAGCCCCACGACCAGCTGACCCTCGCAACCCCAGCTCCTTTCACGTCCGGGAATGCCCTAGGGCATTCCCGGACATCGCGGCGGGCGTGATCGGCCGTATTGACGGCGAGCGCTGTTGTCAGTGACGCCGGCCCGGGCCGTAGTTCCGGCCCATCAGCCCGACCTCCCCCAACTTCCGAACTCACCGCTGACTGCTGGATCACCGCCCGCCTTGTTTCCCCTTCGCTGCCCGGTGTTCGAACCTGCAGTCCCCTTCAGGCACCACCCGCTGATGAACCCCAATTGCTTCATCTTCTGCTCGTGTCTCTCGCCCGCCTCCGCCCCGCTGTTCCACCACAGCAGAGCGCTCGACTACCCGCACTCTTCCCCTCTTGCCAAACATGTGGGGGACAGGTAGTCGAGCGCTGAGTTCGCGGATTCCCAACAGTGGCGGGGGTGAAGGGCGGAGCGAGGTATGGAACTGGGACCACAGATCGCGAAACACATCAGTCCGCATCTTCAGGCTGCTCATCGAGCGCGCCGTCGGTCTCATCCGGTGTCGCTTGCTGCCAATTGCCGTAGCGGCCGCGGTAGCGCGTCAGCGAGTCGACGATCTCGTGCAGCGCCACCGAGAGATCCTCGAGCGCGCCTCTGAGGCGGCTCGCCCGGGCTTCAGCGAGCGCGCTGTCGAGTTCCTCGACCGTGGCGTCGAAGTGCGCCCACAGCTCCGCTGGTCCAGGACGGTTCCCACCCGGCCGCAGCTCGTATGAGAGCCCGAGCGGTCCCTCGGGGGGCTCACTCTCCCAGCGCATCTCGGCATCGTCGTCGAAATGACCCAACGCATCCGCCTTCCGCGCCGCAGCCTCAGCGATCTGTGCCAGCCGCCCCGCGAACCACGCATCGGGGGGTGCCATTCGACTGGCCTGCAGAGCCGACAGCCACTCCCACTGCGCGACCGCGAGCCAGTTGTCGGGATCGACCTTCCCCACCTCCGGCGACCAGCCGCGAGAGCTGATGCTGTCCGGAACCGGCTGTTTCGGTGGGCGCTGCTCGTTCACCGACAGGTTGGGCGGCGGGGCGACGGCGCCCGCCAGGTCTCCGCCCCGCAGCATCCGGGCAAGCTCCGATCGGCGGACCAGCAGCTTACGCTGACCAGGACGCATC
>JALYTU010000150.1 GCA_030854125.1 Actinomycetota bacterium
GGCGCATGGAGGTCCTGACGCTCGCGGTCATCTCACAGCTGCACGCGCGCGGCAATTTTCATCGGATCGCGCGCGAGTGGTTCTACGGGGACGGCCCCGCGACCGCGCTCGGCGCGCAGGAGGCCGAGTTCTACGGTCGCGCGCCGGCCGTAGAGCGTCAGACCTCCTGAACCTGGAACAGGCTGGTGGTGCCGGGCCTGCCGCTCGGCAGCCCGGCGGTGATCCCGACCCGCTCCCCGGGCTTGACCCACCCGAGCTCGACGACCCGCCGGGCAGCGTCGGCGATCAGCTCCTCGGTCACCTCGTGACGGCGCATCGACGCCGCCTGCACCCCCCACATGAAGTTGCAGCGGCGGACGGTCTCGCGGCCGGGCGACAGGCAGTAGATGGGAACCTGCGGGCGGTGGGCGGAGATGAGTCGGGCCGAGCGGCCCGACAGGGTGGGCACGACCAGCGCGGCGAGGCCGAGCTCCCGCGCCGCGGCGCAGGCGCTGTAGGCGATCGTGTAGGCCGGATCGCGGTGACCTCGACGCACCCGGGTCTCGTTCCAATTCTCGTAGGGCAGCTGCGTCTCGGTGTGCTCGGCGATGGCCGCCATCATCGCCACCGCCTCGACCGGATAGGAGCCGATCGCCGTCTCCTGGGAGAGCATCACCGCGTCGGTCCCATCCAGGATCGCGTTGGCCACGTCTGCCACTTCGGCGCGGGTCGGACGCGAGGAGGAGACCATCGAGTCGAGCATCTGGGTGGCGGTGATCGAGGGGCGGGCGAGCCGGCCGGCGATCCGCAGCAGGTTCTTCTGGACCAGCGGGACCGTTTCGATCGACAGCTCGATGCCGAGATCACCGCGCGCAACCATCACCGTGTCGGCGGCGCGAATGATCGCCTCGGCGTCGTCGACGGCTTGGGGCTTCTCGATCTTGGCGACGAGCGGCAGGCGGGTGTGGCGGCGGACCGCCGCGACGTCCTCGGCGGAGCGCACGAACGACAGCGCGACGACGTCGACTCCAATCGACTCCCCGAAGCGCAGCATGTCGAGATCCTCCGCGGGGACCGCGGCCAGCCCGCGCGTCGAACCGGGGATGTTCAGGCCCTGCCGGGTGGCGACCGTGCCCCCGACCTCGACCTGGGTGTCGATCTCGCAATCGGCGCCGCGGACCTGCTTGACCCGCAGCCGGATCGCGCCGTCGGCCAGGTAGATGACGTCCTCGGGGTCGACTGCGTCGGCCAGGCCGCCCCAGCTGACGGGAATCCGGCGCTCGTCGCCCGGGTCGGTCGAACCACACACGAGCACGAGATGCTCGCCGGGCTTGAGCTCGACGATCCCGTCGGTCAGCGAACCGATGCGCAGCTTGGGTCCGGGCAGGTCCTGGAGGATCGCGACGGGGCGGCCCACCTGGCGAGAGGCGGCCCGCACGCGTTCGGCATTCTCGGCGTGAAGCTCGCGATCACCGTGGGAGAAGTTCAGACGCGCGACGTCGAGGCCGGCCTCGACCATACGCACGAGCACCTCGGGCTCGCGCGACGCCGGGCCGATGGTGGCCACGATCTTCGTTCTCCTCACGCTCCGCACGCTACTAAGGACACCGGGCCCGCTCGTTAAGAGTCCGTCTCGCCACCCCCAGACGGATGGCGAGCCGATGTTGGAGATCAGACCCGAACGGTCCCGTCCTCGATCACCGGCTCACCGTCGGCGCTGAGGCGACCGCCGTCGCGCAGATCGCAGATGAGGTCCCAGTGCAGCGCGGAGCGGTTGGTGCCCCCCGTCTCGGGATAGGAGCGGCCGAGCGCGAGGTGGACTGTGCCGGCCATCTTCTCGTCGAGCAGGATCTGGCCGGTCGCGCGGTCGATTCCCGGGTTGCTGCCCAGCCCGAGCTCCCCGAGCACGCGGGCACCGTCGTCGGTGCTCAGCGCCGCCTCGAGGTAGGCCTGGCCCTCCTGCGCCCGCGCGGCCACGACCCGGCCGGCGCGGAACTCGAGCTCGACGCCGGCGACGGTGACCCCCGCTGGACCGGTGGGGATCGTGAAGCGGATCCGGCCCTCGGCCGAGACCTCGAGCGGCCCGGTGAACACCTCGCCGCTGGGCATGTTGCGACGCCCGTCGGAGTTGACCCAAGTCCGCCCGAAGACGTCGAGGCGAAGGTCGGTGCCTTCGGCCTCGATGTGGATCTCGCGCGCCGGGGACAGACGATCGATCAGCGCCGCCTGACGGACGCTCAGCTCGCCCCAGGCGGCGATCGGGTCCTCGCGATCCAGGAACAGCGCCCGGGTCACGAAGGCCGCGTACTCCTCGCTGTCCATCCCGGCCTGCCGGGCCAGGGCCTCGGTGGGCACGATGGTGAGGCAATAACGCAACCCGCGCATGCGCTCCCGCAGCGGCTCACGGGCGCTGGCCACGCGGGCGATCAGGGCCGGATCGACGGCGGCCAGCTCTCGAGTATCCCCGGGTGCGCCGATCCGCACGAAGGCGTCCAGTCCCTCAGCGAGAGCAAGCTCGGGCGCGGGCGGCTCCGAGAGGTGGCGCTCGCGGGCGTGGCGGTAGAAGTCGGCATTGAGCCCAGGCGGGGTGCAGCTCACCATCGGCCATCCGTCACGATCCAGGATCGCCGCATTGAGCGCCCGGGCGTAGTCGGCGGCCAGCGTGGTGGTGTCCACCCACACACGCGCGCCCGGGGTCAGCTCCAGGCACCAATCGCAGATGAGGGCCGCGAACCGGTCCGGATCGGGAGCACCGGAGGGGAGCGTGACGAGCTCGCTCACGGCGCCTCCAGCTCGGGGAAATTCTCCTCGACATGCCGGCGCAGGGCGACCCGCACGAACTCCCGCTCGGCGCCGGAGGCCATCCGGTAGCGCTCGAGCAGCTCCCGGGCCGACGTGGTGGTGACGCCCGCGATCTCCCAGCTGACCGCGAGGCGCTCGAAGAGCAGCTCGGTGGCCCGCTGGCGTGCGTCCTCGCGGTCGATCCCGCCGGCCAGGGTCTCGGTGTAGTCACGCCGCGCGCCCGGCTTCAGCGCGCCCCGGAACGCGAGCACGCCGGCCCGCGCGTCCTCATACGCGGACACCGGGGCGGCGAGCTTGACGCGCTGGCGGTTGCGGCGACCCACTATTGCGTCGCCGCGGCAGCACGCTCGAGCTGCGCCCGGACGTCGCCGGTGACCGGGTCGGCATGGCCGGCCCAGGCCGCGCTCGGCTCCAGCGCGGCGAGCTTGCGGATCGAGGCCCGGGCCTGTTCGACGTCGGCGTCAAAGGCCGGGTGGGGCACGCGCGGCCCGCCCTTGCGGCCGGTCTGCGGGTCCAGCGTATAGAAGCAGTCCGAGACGAGCGCGAGCCGGTCCGATTCGCGGTACAGGCCGATCAGGCCGGGGGCGTGGCCGGGCAGTTCGACGACTCCGAAGCCCGCGATCTCGTCGCCCTCGGCGACGGTGCCGACGATCGGGACCGCGCCACCGTCCCAGGTCGGCAGCAGGCGGCCGAGCAGCAGGCGGCCGTGAAGGTCCAGACGGCTCAGATCCCAGTACTCGCGAAACCCGTCGGGTGAGACGGCCGCGTCGCGCTCGGCCGGATGGCAGTAGGTGGGCGCCGCCAGGGCCGGAGCAGCGCCGCGGTGATCGCAGTCGGCATGCCCGAGCACCACCCGGCGCACCCCGCCCATGCGCGCACAGGCCGCGCGCAGCGCGGTGCCCATCGCGGCGATACCGGCGTCGAACACGGTGACCCCACCCTCGTCCTCGATCAGGTAGACGTTCATGGTCCGCACCGGAAAGCCACCGCGGACGACCCACACGCCATCCGCGATCGGCTCCACGTCGACCCCGTGCACCGCTTGACGCATCCGTGTGCGGAGGTTGGCCAGGCGGGTGAGCCGGGCGTCGGTCACCGAGCCCGCGGGCGGCAGCAGCCCCAGCTGGCGCGCGAGATCGCCGCTGTCCAGGTAGGCGTCGTTGTGGGTGATCAGGTCATCGGTGACGGTCACCACGTCACAGCCCTCGAGGTCGATCGCGGCGCCGTTGGGCGCGAAGCCCATGAAGGTCCCTGGGCCGGCGAAGGTCCCGCGCGCGCGCCAGCGCACGGCGCTGCGGGTTCGGTAGGTCGTGACGTCGAGGACCTCAAAAGAGAAATCCGGGAAGGCCGCGAACAGGTCATCGAAGTACTGGCGGACGTCGGTGGGGGCGACCAGCTCCTGGACCCCGACGAAGCGATCGACGGCACCCGGCTGCCAGCAGGCGATCGCAGCATCAAGGTCGTGCGCAGCCAGGGCGGTGAAGTAGCGCTTGGCGATGTCAGCGGTCGTCGCCATCGATCGCGGGAGTCTACGGACTCTCCGATCAGCCGGTATCCGGTACGAGCCGGGGCGGCCCCGGCCCACCCGGCCAATAAGGTCTGGCTGATGAAGCACCCACGAGAGCTCGGCCGCGGGGAGCGGATCCTGCCCGGACTGTGGCGACTGCGGCTGCCCCTCCCGTGGCCCGGCGTCCCGCATGGCAACGCCTGGGCGATCGCCGCCGGCTCGGGCGTGGTGCTGATCGACACGGGCATGTACGAGCCGGGTTCCCTGGGTCAGCTGGAGCGCGCCATGGATCAGGTCCGCCTGCGCCTCGAGCACGTGCGGCTGCTGGCGGTCACCCACGCGCACTCCGACCACTGGGGCCAGGCAGCGCCGATCCGCGAGCGGGCCGGGTGTGAGTTCTGGATGCATCCTGATCACGCCCACGCCGGCCAAGGCGGCTCCGATCGCGAGCGGGCGCTCTCCCGGCGCCTGGAGGTCGCCCGCCAGAGCGGCGTGCCCGAGGAGACGCTCGACGCTCTCGCCGAGCGCATCAAGGACATTCCATCGGGCGTGGCGAGCTACATCGAGCCCGACCGAGAGCTCGTGCCGGGCGTCGAGATCGAGACCGACCTCGGCGTCTGGACCGTTCACCACACGCCCGGGCACGCCCCTTCTCACGTGTGCCTCTACCAGGCCGAACACCGCGTGCTGATCTCCGGCGATCACCTGCTCGGCCGCGTCTCGTTGTTCTTCGACTACGGCGATTCGCCCGACCCGGTGGCCGAGTTCCTGGACTCGCTGGATCGCGTCTCGGTGCTCAACGCCCGGCTGGCCCTGTCAGGCCACGGAAGGCCGTTCCTCGACGTCCCCGGCCACATCCAGGCGAACCGCGAGCTCGTCGGCACCCGGCTCGCCGCCGCGCGCGGCGCGCTCGGAGCCCGGCCGCGTCCAGCGATCGAGATCGCGCCTTCGGTGTGGGGGGCGCCAATCACCTTCGCCAACGGCAACTGGGCTTTGACCCAGACGCTCTGCTACCTCACCCACCTCGAGCGACGCGGCGAGGCCCGGCGCGAACCGGACGGCGAGACCGAGGTCTGGCTGCCGGCCTGACAACAACCTTGACAGACATCTGTCAAGGTTGTGATACGGTTTCGCGATGCGCATCGACGAGATCCTCGCAGCGGCCGAGGAGCCGGTCTTCTCGTTTGAGTTCTTCCCCCCCAAGACCGACGCCGGCGAGCGCGTCCTCGGGCTGGCGCTCGAATCCCTGCGCCAGCTCGATCCCGCCTTCGTGTCGGTCACCTACGGCGCCGGTGGCAGCTCACGCAGCCGCACGCTCGACCTGACCAAGTGGATCAAGCAGGAGCTCGGCATCGAGGCGATGGCCCACCTCAGCTGCGTCGGCGCCAGCCGCCAGGAGCTCGAGACGATCCTCGATGACATGCGCGACGCCGGGATCGAGAACGTGCTCGCCCTGCGCGGTGACCCACCCCGCGGCGAGACCGATTGGACGCCGCATCCGGGCGGGCTGCGGTACTCGACCGAACTGGCGGCGCTGATCACCGGTAGCTATGACCACTGCGTTGGGGCGGCGTGCTTCCCCGAGGTCCACCCCGAGGCTCCTGACCTCGCCCACGACCTGCACTTCCTCAAGGAGAAGACCGACGCCGGAGTGTCCTTTTTGGTCACCCAGCTGTTCTTCGACAACGAGCTGTACTTCCGCTTCGTCGACGAGGCCCGCGCCGCCGGCATCGAGGTGCCGATCCTGCCCGGAATCATGCCGATCACCGACCTGTCGCAGATCAAGACGATCACCGGGATGTGCGGGGCGACGATCCCCGCCGCGCTGCGCGAGGCGCTTGACTGGCGCTCGCACGACCCGGAGGCCGTTCTGCAGCTCGGCGTGTCCTACGCGACCCTGCAGTGCGCCGAGCTGCTGGCCCGCGGAGCCCCGGGCATTCATTTCTACACGCTCAACCGCTCCCCGGCCACCCGGGCGATCCTCTCCGCGCTGAAGCTGCTGCGGCCGTGGGTCGGCCGCGACGTGGTCAATCTGGAGGCATGACGTCGAGGCCCTGGGCGACCATCGGCCGCCCGTCGAGCTCGTAGCGAACGTCGATCTCGTCGTTGCGCCGATACGTCCCGATGCCCCAGATGCCGAGCAGCCAGGCCCGGGCGCCGAGCTTGGAGCGCACGAGCTCGCGCGCGAAGTGCAGCTCCCCGGCGGTCACGCGGTAGTCAGACCCGAGCTCCTGACGCACGCCGTTGACGTACACCTCGTAGGGCGGCCGCACGCCCGGCGGCAGCCGCACGCGCCAGACGCTCACGGGGGGTCCGTGCCGTCGGGGTCCAGGTCGGCCGGCAGCAGCGAGAGGACGGCGACGTCCAGCCGCCGGCCGCGCTCGCGCAGGTAGGCATGCAGGACACCCTCCTCGGTGAGCCCAGCCCCACGAGCGGCAGCGATCATCGCCGCGTTGTCGGGCTCGGTGAGCAGCTCCAGCCGCGCCAGCCCACAGCGATCGAACAGCCAGGCCCCGGCCAGGCGCAGCG
>JALYTU010000151.1 GCA_030854125.1 Actinomycetota bacterium
ACGATCGCGGCCGAGAACCAATCCCGCGGGACGAGCGCCTGGCGGCTGACTGGCCCGGCCGCCGATGTCGGGGGTCGGGCGCGTGGCGCGGTGATCGGCTATGTCGCCCGGCAGGCGCTGCTGCCAGGTCAGACGGAGACGGTGTACGTCAGCGCCCGCGAGGCCAGGAAGGTGTGGATCCGGGTCTATCGGATGGGCTGGTACCACGGGACGGGTGGGCGCGAGATGCTCGCGACCGGCCGGCTACCGGTCGTTGCTCAACCTCGCTGCACCCACCGCTTCGCGACCGGGCTGACCGAATGCGACTGGCATCCGACCCTCAGCTTCCAGATCCCGTCAGCGCTCCCGACCGGTGTGTACATCGCCAAGCTCTCAGCCAGGACCGGGGAGAGCGACTGCTTGTTCGTAGTGCGGTCCATTCGTCCTGCGGCGCTGCTGGCGCAGATCCCGACGGCGACGTATGAGGCGTACAACGCCTGGGGCGGCGACAGCCTCTATCCCGGCGGCGCTGACCGCGTCAAGCTGACCGGCGCCACCCAGGGGATCGAGGTCTCCTACGACCGCCCGTATGACAGCGCGACGGGGGCGGGGCAGTTCTTCGCCCGCGACGTTGCGATGGTCCGGTTCCTTGAGCGCTACCACTACCCCGTCAGCTACACGACAAGCGAATCCATCGATGCCAATCCCGGCCAGGTGGCCGGACGCAAAGCGCTGCTCGACTTCGGCCACTCTGAGTACTGGTCCGCGCGTCAACGGCGCGCGTTCGCGGGTGCGCTTCGAGCAGGCACGAGCCTGCTGTTCTTCGGCTCGGACACGCTCGCCTGGCGCGTGCGCTACGCGCGGGCATCGCCGGCGGCGAGTCAGGCCAGTGTCCCGGATCAGTCGATGGTCGCCTACAAGGAGTTCTCCGCGCTGGACCCGAATCGTTCTGATCCGACCGGCGTGTTCCCAGATCGAGGCGCCCGGCTCACCGGCTCGGCGTACCTGGGGTGCATCACCGCGCGGCTGCCGCAGCCCGGATCCCCTACCTACCGGTACTACGCCTGGGCTCCGTCTCACCGGCTGCGACCAACGTGGCTGTTCACGCACACCGCGATCACGACCTCGACGCGAATCCCGGGGATCATCGGATACGAGCTCGACCAGCGAACCGCTTTGACACCGCCGCACACCGAACTTGTCGGCAGCGGCGTCGCCCCGTGCATGCCCGGCGCTCAGGCCGAGTCCGGCAAGCCGACACCGAGGGGGGCCCACCCCCTCGCCGAGACGACGATCTACACCGCGCCCTCAGGCGCGATCGTGTTCAACACCGGCACCCTGGGATGGGAGCTGGCCCTAGAGCCCGTCCCCAGCGCCTCGCCCGACGCCCCGCTCGCCCCCGACCTCCGCATCGTGCAGATGACACGCAACCTGCTCGCGCGCGTGCTGCAACGCCCGTGACCTTCACCCACACCAGCGACCGAGCGTGATGGCGCGACTTACGAAGCCGCGTCGACGGGGAGCCGTAACCGCCTCGGGGCTCCTGCTGAGCGCAATCGTGGCGACGCTGATCCTGGTGCCCACGCCACTTACCGCCGCGCCCCAGGCGGCGACGAGGCAGTTCGCCCCCGGGCCTCCACTGCGAGTGTCCGCTGGTCAGCCGGCAGCACCGCGCATCCAGGCACGAGTTGTGATCGACGCCCACGCGCCGATGCGCAGCATCCCAGCGTCGTTCTTAGGTATCTCAACCGAGTACTGGTCGATGCCGCTGTGGGCGCGTCATTTATCGCTGCTTGACCGGGTGCTGTCGCTGGTACACGGCCCGGGGCCTCTGGTACTCCGGATCGGCGGTGACTCGGCCGACCGAACCTTCTGGTCTCCGGTACGCGAGTTGCCTGGGTGGGCCTTTGAGCTGACGCCTGCATGGCTACGGGAGGTCAGCGCGATCGTCCGCCACACCCACGCCCGGCTGATCCTCGACCTCAACCTGGTTACAGCCACTCCGATGATCGCAGCGCGCTGGGCGCGCGTTGCCGAGGCGAAGTTGCCCAAGCACAGCATCATCGGTTTTGAGATCGGCAACGAGCCCGACCTGTACAGCCGCACGCTGTGGCAGGCCGCGATCGCTGGCGGACGGGCCGCCCGCGTGCTGCCTCTCCAGATCACCGCGAGCAGCTACGCGGCTGCGTACACCGCCTACTCCCGGGCACTGTCCCACGCCGCACCTGGGGTGCCGCTACTCGGCCCTGCACTGTCGAAACCGCGCGCCGGTCTCGGCTGGATCTCGCGACTGCTGGCCACTCCGCATCCCGGCCTGGCCGCAGTCACCGTCCATCGCTACCCCTACTCGGCCTGCGCGGCGGCGTCAGACCCCGCCTATCCGACAATCGCGCGGGTGCTCAGCGAGAACGCTACGGCCGGCATGGCCCGCACCGTGCTGGGCGCCGTACGGGTCGCCCGCACAGCCGGACTGCCCGTGCGCCTGTCCGAGCTCAACTCGATCACCTGCGGGGGCGTGAGCGGTATCAGCAACACTTTTGCGACCGCGCTGTGGGCCCCTGATGCGCTGTTTGAACTGCTGCACGCGGGGGTCTCCGGGGTGAACGTGCACGTCCGCGCGGCAGCGATCAACGCCGCCTACTCACTCGGGCGCAGCGGTCTGTACGCCCACCCGCTGCTGTACGGAATGGTCATGTTCAACCGGATGCTCGGCCCCGATTCGAAGCTGGTTTCGCTGCGCCTGCGCGCCCCCCGCCAGCTGCACCTCAAGGTATGGGCTGTGCGTTCCGGCCGCAGCACCCTCCGCGTACTCGTGATCGACAAGGGTGGCCGAGCGGCCGAGGTCAGCCTGACCCTTCCGGCTCAGGGCTCAGCCACCGTGCAACGTCTGCTCGGCCCGTCGGTTCGAAGCGCACGCGGCGTGACGCTGGCCGGCCAGCGGCTCAGCCGGAACGGGCTCTGGCGAGGTCGACCCGTAATCACAGTCGTTCCACGTGGACCGCGTGGCTACACGCTCGCCGTTCCTCGCTACAGCGCTGCCGTGCTGACCGTCGCCCTTCGGCCGACCCTCCGCAGCGGGCCACACCGAGGTTGGCCGTCCCAGCGCCTCGGTGGTGCGCGAACGAGGGACCGCGCGAGGACCTCGACCCGACCTGCAGGATGATCTGTACTTTGCCAAAACCGAGCCAGACAGGCGCCGGCGGAGTGGATACCTCATCTTCCGGACACCGAGTTGTGACCACCGACGCGACGGAGGTCAGCCCCGGCTCTGAGTTACGGTGGTTGCCACCGGACGCGTGGCCGCCGAGTCGACCATCCTGGATAGACGCTGCCGTCGGCACATGAACCCCAAATGATCACGGCAATGCGAGAGCCGGCGCCGGACTCACATTCGCCGGTGCTGACTGCCGGAGCCCGAGGAATGCAGGGACCTCACTGGCCCGTCCAGAGTGTCGAGACAGACCACGACGGGCACTGTGAGCGCCGGGCTCAGACTGCTGCTCGCGCACGAAAAGGCGGGATTCCGGCTCGCCCGAGACGACGCTGCTGCTGTGCAACGACCGCGGCAGCGCGGTCGGCGCCGCGGACCGCGCTGCATCGCCCCGGGCAGCTGACAGTCGCGGCGAAGGCGCCCCGTGAACCGCTTGCTTGGTCGGCCGCAGCCAGCTGCCAGCAAGCGGCCGCCGACGCCAGTCCGCAGAGACAGCCGCTTTGCCGCCGCTCAAGCAGCCGTAAACGATCTGCCGACATCGCGCCTGGTTTGTCGCCACGCCAGGTCTGTAACCGCGGCTTCCGCTTCGGTCGAGGCCAGCGCGGGAGCGGGGCGGGGGCGGATTGCGGTGGTCGCCATGGGGCCTCCGGTCACGTTTTGTCGACAAACGTGACGATATGGCGGTACCCAGACGGCGTCTGCAACTTCGTGCTCGCCAGGCCTGCGGCGGACCCTGAGCCCTCGCGCTGGAGGCCGGACTGTGCCACCGGCTCCGGGTCCTACCGAAACGGGCTGCTGGCGCGAACCAGGTGCTCGGCAGCGTTGGTGCTGAGCACGCCGGCGTTTGAGTCGATGAAGAGCCGCCGTCCCAGCGTCGAGATCCCTACCGCCTCGGCGTGGTTTGCGCCATCGCTGTAGACGCCGATCGTTCCCGGTGACGGTGAGGCGTCGGGCGAGACGAGCGCAACCACCCTCAGCAGGCGGCTAAGTCCAAATCCGGCGGCAAATTGGCCGGCGGGCGGGAAATGTCCATCCGTACGGTGCTGCGCGGCCCCGATCGCTACCTCCAGTATCACGAAGATCGTCGAGGTCACACGATCTTCGTCTAGGAACGCGGCCCCCTTCTGGGTCAGCGCGATCGAGTCAAGCAAGGGCCCGGGCACTTGCTCGCTGCTCACGCTGCGGCGGGTGACAGTCAGACGCACGCGACCGATGTCGCAAAAGTCGGCGTGGCGATCGATCAGCGTGTGGTAGCTGGCCCGTCCATTTGGTCCGAGGCTGCTCTCGGCACCCCCCGAGGAGCCACGCTGCGAGAACCCCTGGACTGACTTGCCGAGCGTCGTGCAGGTCGCGTCCAGCGCATAGCCGCCGCGCATCAGTCGCGCAAACCTCTTGTGGCCCTGTCCGGTCAGCGCGACCGAGAGCTGACCATGGCCCAGGCGCACGATCCGTACGTAGCGTGTCGAGCCGGTGCGCAGTGTCGGCACCGCGCCCGCCGCAGGCGCGGCGAGCAGCAGCGCAGTCAGCGCGATCACGCACAAAGTCCAGAGTAAGCGGCGCGCGGCCATGCACGGCCAAATGTAGCTCGTATTCACGATTCTTCGAGCCCGCTCCGGCGAGCCTCAGCGACCGTATCTGCGCGTTGAGTCACGGTTTACTCACAAACGTGATCGCATTGCTGGTCACGGCGGCGTCACTGGCGCAAACGTGACTCGGCGGCCCGAAAGACCACCGGGCCGACGACCCGCAGCCGGCTCGGCTCCGGCCTCACAGACTTCCGCAAAGTCGCCGAGGGAGCCGTGGCCGATCGGCTGCTGGTTTGGATTTCGGGCTCCGGTAGCGGCAGTGAGCCGCTACCCGCGCGGCCCGGCGGGGATGAGGAACGGTTGGTCTGATCGCGCGGATGAGGAAGCGGCGCATCATGGGGCGGGGTCCGGCGACGACGCCGAACCCCTGCAGCCCGGACCACCGCGCATCCCGGCCATGAACTTCGCGACAATCCGGCGACACCGCGGAAGCCGCTGAATGGCTGCTAACGCGCCGCCGACCCAATCGGCTGGGCTTGGCTCCAGCCTTCAACGAGCCCCTGCCAGAGCAAGCATTCTCGACCGGTTCCTCGACTGATAGCGGCGCCTGCTCCGGCGCCGCTCCCCCCGTGCGCGACCGTTCCACCGCAGACTGATCAGATGCGCTATTCCTCGCGCTTGCTTGGTCGCCGGTGCGGGGGACGTCGTCGCCGTCGCCGTTTCGGGCTGCGGCGCGATCGAAGCAGAACACCGGCCCAAGGGCCGGGACCGGCCGTCACGGTTGTGGAGGGTGGTGACGGCTCGGTAGCTGCGTCAGATGCTCGCTGACGTCGAAAGTGCTCAAGGATGAGCACGCTGACCAGCGCCACGTACACGCACCAGACCGAGGTCAGCTCATCGAATCGCACAAGCGCGGCGGTGATCACCCCAACCAAGCTCACCACCCCAAACCACCGCAGGCGGCGCAGGCTTGACATCAGCGCTGGGCCGCAGGTCACCGCGACGTACAACACCCCGATCAGAAGGTCGTTCGGTGTATGCGTGACGTAGTCAATACAGCGGGCCTGCTCCTGGGCTCTCACCGGGTAGGCGGTGATCTGCCACAGCAGGTAGGCGCCCAGCAGCAGCCCCAAGCCGACCAGCGGCCACATCCATCGCGCTCGTCGCCGGTCGGGTTCGAGGAACGTGAACCCCAGGGGCACCAGTGCCGGTAAGACCGCGTGAGCGAACACGATGTATGTCTCCTTGGCAGCGTTACCCAATCCAGCAGTGATCTCGCCACGAAGGCCAAGCCAGACGAATCCCTCCACGAGCAGGTGAAGTCCGAACAAAAGCGGCAGCGCGCCGACGATCAACTCGCGCCGCACGCGCACGCGGCGCAACGTCTCGGCCCCCATTGCGGTGACCACCGCCCCGGCAGCGAAGTCAGCCTGGGGCGAGAAGCACATCAGCCCTGTGACCCTAACGCCACTCGGGCACGAGCCGGTGTCGCCGGCCGATCGCTTCCGCGGCGTCGGCATTCCTGGCACGACCGACCGGCTTTCGCTTCGGGCGAGGAGCATCGCCGCGTGGCGGTCTCATGCGCGGGCGCTTGAAGCGGTTCAGCAGGCGTCAGGCCCCCGGCCTGCGTCGTCCCCGGTTAGATCAGGAGCCCTAGGGAGCATGTCGCACGACGGTCGGTAGCTCTCACCGAGCTGCGGCCACGGGCGGGAATCAGCGCACGGACCGAGCGGCGTGACGCGTGGCGGCGGTCGCCAACAAGTCGGCTCGCTCGTTGAGCGCGTGGCCGATGTGACCTTTGACCCAGTGCCAGCGAACCTGCTCGTGGTCTGACGCCGCGGCGTCCAGCTGGACCCAGACCTCCTTGTTTTTGACCGGTTCGCCCGACGCCGTCTTCCAGTCCTTGCGCTTCCAGCCAGCCATCCAGGAGGTCATGCCGTCGTGCAGGTAACGGGAGTCGGTCACGATGCAGGCTCGCGAGCCGGGGGGCAGCGCCCGCAAGCCCTCCAGGGCGGCGATCATCTCCATCAGGTTGTTCGTCGTGTGGGCTCGCCCGCCGCTGTGCTCCTCGACAACTCCATCCTCCCAGCAGATCAGATC
>JALYTU010000152.1 GCA_030854125.1 Actinomycetota bacterium
CGAATTGGCTTGAGCGTGTTGCCACGGAGAATCCCGGCGGTTCTCGCCCGCTACTCGGGGAGCAGCCCGTGTTCGGAGAACTCTGTCTGGGCTTCAGCCAGCGACACATCCGGCGGGGGTAGCATCAGGTCAGAACCCCGCAGGTCGTCATCGGCAAGCTCGTGGCCCGCGCTGTGGATGTGGGCCAGCAGTTCGGCGTAGCGAGCGTGGAAGCGCTGACTGTCGCCCGCCTGGAGCGCGTCTTGACATTCGCGATCTAGGTTGTGCAAGAGCTCGAGCGCCGTATGCGGGACCTCGTACTGCCCGTCACTAAAGACGCGGACGATCATGCCGCGTGCCCGGGAGTGTCTGGCCCGGCGCCACGCTCGGGGAGTGCTGCCGGGCTGTTGCCGGGACCGATCTCGGCCTTGAGCTTGGCGAGCGCATCATCGACAGCGCTGTCAGTCCCGACCTGCTCGAGCTGGCGGTCGATGTCGTCCTTGCCCGGGCCGAGCGCCGTGAGGTCCTCAAAAGTGCCGGCCTCTTCGAGCTCGCCAACTGCGGACGCGCGCGCCTTCATGTCCTCGGTCTTGTCCATCGCCCGCTGCATGGCCAGCCCGACGTCGGCCATCTGCTCGCCAACCCCGGTTGCCGCCTCAGAGATGTGCACCTGGGCGTCGGCCGCGGAGTACTCGGCTTTGATGACTTCCTTCTTGGTGCGAAACGCCTCGATCTTGGTTCGCAGCTTCTGTTCGGAGTCAGTGAGCTTCTGTTGCTGCTCCTCCAGCGCGGCGACCTGCTGGTCAAGCCCTTGCTGCTGGCTCTGCAGCGTGGTCTTGCGCGCCAGCGCCTCGCGCGCCAGATCCTCCTTACCAGCGCCCAGCGCCTGGCGGGCTTGGGCGTCGAGCTTGTCCATCTGCTGCTGCGATTCGCCCTCTTGGAGCTGCAAACGCTTCTTGGACGTGACCACATCCGCGATGCCCTTCTTGACGTTCTGAAGCAGTTCGAGCTGCTTCTCATAGCTGTAATCCAGCGTCTCGGCCGGATCTTCAGCCCGATCAAGCATGCTCGAGACCTTCGCTTTGACTACGGTGGACATCCGTCCTGACAGACCCGGCATTTACCTGTACCTCCTGGAGATCAAGCGCGCATGGCGAACCCGAACGACTCTACTCCGCGGGTGCTTCAGCGGATCGGTAGTTGGTCCGGCGAAACCGCGTACTTCTCCTGGTTGTCGTCGGGGCTGTGGGGCGAACATCGCGTGATGAGCGGCGGTTGGTGTGAGCGCGCTGCGCGGTTCGGCGTTTTTCGCGGGAACGTTGCGGTGAATGTTTCGGCGGAGAGTTTCGACGCGAGCCCCGCGCCCCCGCGCGCCGCTCTACGCTCGGCGCTCGAGGCTTTGAGCACCTGGCGCGCCAACCGCCGGCGAGATCGGCGAAGTCGGCGAAATCGTCAGGGCCTTCCGGGACGACGGCATGGCGCGCGGGGACGTTGAGGCTCCGCTCGGACTCGCGTCGTTCGACACCCTCGTTGACCGGCACGTCCCCGCTGGGCTCGACCTGACCGTGCGTCAGATCGGATCACCTCAGCGTCTCGGCGGTCCTGTCGATCAAGTCGCCTACTGGATGCTCCAGGGGTCGCTGACGAACACGACTCGGCATGCTGCGGGCCGCGGCCAGGTCGAGATCGTCTTTCGCACCACCGAGTTCGTTCTGACGGTCGCCAATCCCGTTCGCCGCGCCAACCCGACGTCGTCCAATGGCTGGCACGGGCTCGTCGGCATGTGCGAGCGGGCAACGCTGCTCGGCGGAAGCCGCGACACCGAACGCGTCGGCATCTTCTGCCCGCACGCCCAGCTTCCCTACGGGGCCAGGACGGGTGACGACCCGAGTCCTGATCGCTCACGACGACCACTCAGGATCAGATCCGGGGTGAGGCGGCGGGACAGCCCAACCGTTTGCGGCAGCTGGCCGATAAGGCCGAAGACCTTGGCGCCGAACACAAGCACAGCAACTCAAGCAGGCGATCCAAAAGGCGGAGGAAGCGGCCGACCGCCAAACGGGCGGGCAGTATCACGAGCAAATAGTGAAGGCCGGCGACAAAGCTGACGCCTATGTGGAGACTCTCAAGAATGACCCGGCCGTGACCGAGGCTGGCCCTCCGGTGAATCCGACCGAGCCGGCCCAGGCACCGCTGCCCGGTAGCGTCCAGGACTGCGATAGCGGCAGCGCGGCCTTCTGTCGAGCCGCATCACGCCCGGTGGATCGTTGCGGGGCGCGGCCATCGACGGCTCGCAGGCGACACATTTGCGCGAACTCGCGCGCCGCGCGCACCCCCGTCGAGTGATACGCCATAGAGGCTCCGGCCATCCACGTGACCACGACACGCAACTTCAAACACCCGGGGCTCGCGGGCCTGACAGTTGGGCTCGGCGCTTCGCTACTGCGGCCCGAGGGGTGACGGCATGCGCATATGATCCCGGCTGCGTGATGGCCGTTGACCGAGCGACTGCCCGGCACTTCGAGGATGACGCCGACTGGCGCTTCCTCGGTTCGCCCGGCTGCCGAGAAACCTTCGGGCGTGACCAGTTCAGGTCCCGCAGGCTGCGCCGCACCGGCACCAGGCCGGCGCCGTGCTACCTGGTCTGACATCGGCATGAGTGCCGACACTGCACAGGCCGCGACCGTCGTTCTGCACGTGGGCAAGCAGTACCGCGGCAGTGAGAAGCTCGTCGTCGAGTCTGCGCTGAGCCGTCTCCCCGGCGTGCTCGCGGTTGACGCCAATCCTGCGGCCCAGACGGCAACCGTCACCTTTGACCCAGATCGCAGCTCGGTGGCCAAGCTACGGCGAGCTGTCGAGGCGGCCGGCTACGAGTGCGCTGGCTGTTCGATGCCCAGCTGCCAGTGCGACCCGCTGCACGAGCCTGGAGCACCGGCGGCCCATGACGAGGCGACGGTCCAGCGCGCCGAGACCGCCGACGGCCACGGACACGGCGGGCACGCCGGAATGTCAATGGAGCACATGGCCGGCGAGATGCGTACCCGGTTCCTTGTTGCGCTCGCGTTCACCGTGCCGATTGTCCTGTGGTCGAGCATTGGCAACAGCCTGTTCGGCCACTTCCTGGCCACACCCTTTGGGATCAGCCGCGATGTCTGGGAGCTGCTTCTGAGCCTGCCGGTGCTGTTCGCCGGGTCGATTTTCTTCACGGGCGCTGTCGCGGCTCTGCGTCAACGGACGCTGGACATGATGGTGCTGGTCGCGACTGCGGTTGGCATCAGCTGGGTGTACTCGGTTGCGGTGACCGCCGGACTGAAGGGCGACGTTTTCTACGACGCGGGCGCGATGCTGGCGACGTTCGTGTTGCTTGGACACTGGTTTGAGATGCGCGCCCGCGGCGGGGCCTCCGACGCGATCCGTGCGCTGCTTGACCTTGCACCGCCAAAGGCTGTCGTCCTGCGCGACGGGGAGCCGGTCGAGGTCCCGACCGCCGAGGTCGCCGTTGGCGAGCTCCTCCTCATCCGCCCTGGCGCGAAGGTCGCGGTGGACGCCCAAGTTACAGAAGGCGAAAGCGAGGTCGACGAGTCCACCGTCACCGGCGAAAGCCTGCCCGTGCACAAGCGCGTCGGCGACAAGCTCATCGGCGCCACGATCAACAAGAACGGAACGCTGCGCGCGCGCGCGACCGCGATTGGCTCAGACACGGCGCTGGCGCAAATCGTCACGCTCGTTCAGCAGGCACAGAACTCCAAGGCGCCCGCTCAGAAGCTCGCCGACCGGGCTGCATTCTGGCTTGTGCTGGTGGCCCTGATCGCCGGGTCCGGCACGTTTCTGATCTGGTGGCTAGCCGTTGGTGACGACGTCAAGACGGCCCTGCTGTACGCGATCACGGTCATTGTCATCACTTGCCCCGACGCCCTCGGTCTCGCGACCCCCACGGCCATCATGGTCGGCAGCGGCCTGGGTGCCAAGCGCGGCATCCTGTTCAAGAATGCGGTCGCCCTGGAGCAGGCCGCGGGGCTGGACACGGTCGTCTTTGATAAGACCGGAACGCTCACGCGCGGTGAGCCAGAGGTAGTGGCGGTAGCCACCACTGACGCAATCAGCGAAGACGAGCTGTTGCGACTAGTTGCCGCGGCTGAGGGCGACTCAGAACACCCCCTGGCGCAAGCGATCGTCAACGCCGCGAAGTCCCGCGGGCTGGAGATACCGGCGGTCGCCGAGTTCACCGCGGTCCCGGGCGCAGGCGCGATCGCCACGGTTGAGGGCAAGCGGCTGGCCGTAGGCAACGCGCGCCTGTTCGAGCGCGAGCACATCGAGCTCGACGACCTCACCGAGCCCGCCGCCGCCCTCGCCGCGGAGGGCCGGACCGCCGTGCAGGTCGCCCTCGACGGCCGCGCCGCCGGCGTCATCGCGATCGCTGACGCTCCACGCGACAGCGCCAAGGCCGCAGTCACTGCGCTGCGCGAGTTAGCGGTACGGACCGTGATGCTCACCGGCGATAATCGCGTCACGGCCGGACGGGTCGCGGCCGAGGTTGGCATCGACGAGGTGATCGCCGAAGTCCTGCCCGGCGAGAAGGCAGCAAAGGTCTCAGAGCTTCAGCGCCAGGGCCGCAAGGTCGCGATGGTCGGGGATGGCGTCAACGACGCGCCGGCCCTCGCCCAAGCCGACGTTGGCATCGCGATCGGCGCCGGCACAGACGTCGCCGTCGACACCGCCGATGTGGTGCTGATGCGCTCCGACCCGCTGGATGTCGCGACCGCCGTCCAAATCAGCCGCGGGACGCTGCACAAAATGCATCAGAACCTCGCCTGGGCCGTGGGCTATAACGCCCTCGCGATACCCATTGCGGCCGGCGTCTTCGCGCCGCTCGGCTTCACACTCAGCCCCGCCGTCGGGGCGCTCAGCATGTCCGGGTCGAGCATCATCGTCGCCGTCAACGCCGTCGCACTAAAGCGGCTCCAGCTCCGCTAACACCGCATAGTGTTGGCGATCCGATCGAACTCGCGTGCTTGCATGGCGCTCGCGCGAACACGGGGGCGGCATCAACCGGCAGCTCGGGAGAAGAACGCCGCATAGCCTCCAGCCACGCGAGAGTCTCTTGGGGAGAGCCTTCTAAATGTTTTCTTTCTAAGTTCTTCGCAAGAGGTTATGCTCGGCCGCGACGCCAATCTGCCTGTGACCGTGGAGCTGTGTCCGTGCTGCTTGACTCTATTTTCGACGTGAGAATCACGTGACTCCGGGTCCCTCGTTTCCAGCGGGCCGAGGAGGCCGATGACGTCCGGGGCAGACGACGCAGCCGCGACCCAGCCGGCTGGCGAGGCTCAGCTGGACAGCGAGGCTCAGTTGGACACGTTCCGTGCGCGTGTGGCTGAGCACGGCAGGACGAGGGCGATCCTCGAGTCGTTTGCCTACGTCAAGCCGTTCGGGGGTATGTTCGGCAAGCTTGTGCCGTTGTACGCCGAGTCGTATTGGTATGCGATGGGTGGGCTGGCGTTCTTGATGTTCGTCCTGCTTACAGCCAGCGGCGTTGTCGAGTCGCTGCTTGGACCGTACTGGTGGCTGACCAGCTCGTTGGGCAGGTTCGTGAAGTCGTTTCACTACTGGAGTGCGGAGGGCTTCTTCTTCTTCGCGTTGTTGCACATGTTCCGCGTTTGGGCGACCGGCTCGTTCCGCGGACGGCGAATCTTTAATTGGTGGATTGGTCTGAGCATCTTCATGTTGGCGATGGGCGAGAACCTGTTTGGGATTCTGGCCCGTGGCGACTGGGAGTCTCAGTTCGTCGCGTTGCACTCCGACAACATGCTGTTCATCCAGCCGTTTTTCTTCAACCTGTTCAGCCCGGGTAACTTCAGCGCTGACCTCACGATTCATGTCGCCCTTATGCCGATAGTCATTGCCGGCCTGATCCTGGGGCACATCGTGTTGGTGCGTATCAATGGGATGAATAGGCCGCTTCCCTCGACGCAGGAGCCGTCGTGATGGCTGCGCGGGACGGCAGCGACGCGCCCCCGGAGCGGCTGGTCCGTCATGTCTTCTGGAAGTACCCGCTCATCTCGGTGATCCTGATCATCGTCGTCGTAGTTCTCGCGGCGTCCGTCGGGTCACCGAACTACCGGCGGGACACGATCGCGGGCGTGTCGACGGCCGATCCGGGCGGTGCGGTGCTGGCTTTCACGCAGGAGCTCGACGGCACGTCGAGTTCTGCCGGAAACGCGAAAGAGTTCGGTTTGGGCCCTCCGGCGCAAGTGTTCGTGCTTGACCCGCTCCGCGCCGCGCTCCCGTTGCTCGGCCCGGTTTCGGTGCCAGGACTACCGAGACTGAAGCCGGCGCGCGTCCGTCAGGCGGTCGCGAGTTTCGTGGCGGCAAGCCCGGCTCAGCAGATCGCGTGGGCCTCGAACTACGACAAGGCGCTCGGCAAGATCCCGATGAGCACAGCCGGCACGGGGATGGCCGGTCCGGCGATGGGTGCCGCGGTCAGTCCCAATATCGCCAAGCTCGGCATGCTCAAGGGCGACTTCGGTCCCGTGCCGAGGATGGTGGAGACCGATTTGCGCCTTGCCCAGACCGGCTTCCTCGCGCAGAGCCTCGAGGCCTCCGATCCCGGCCACGCCGGGCAGCGAGCCAACATCTGGCTCTACGATCACCCGCACATGCTCAACACGGCGGTCGCGCAAGGCCTGACCGACGATCAGTGGGGGATGGTCAAGGAACGCGGCTTCAACGTCGGTCCTTGGTACCTGATCGTTCCATCTGTGTTCCATGTGGACTTCCCCGGCGGCACGACCGGGTCCGGGTTTGTGCTCTGGAACCTTCTCTTCGCCGCC
>JALYTU010000786.1 GCA_030854125.1 Actinomycetota bacterium
GTGCGGAGACGGCGTCGTTGACGATCGACAGACCGTGGGAGAGGACGTCGACGAAAATGAAGGCGAGCACGCCGACCGCGAACATCGCCAGCGCGACGCGGGCACGGCTGCCGAGCAGCTTCATCCGACCGACGGGAAGGCCGAGGAAGATGGTGAGCCCGGCGAGGGCGCCGAGGGCGACTGTCTGAGCGAAGGACACAGGGGGTGACTGTTAGGTGACCCTAATACTCATCGTCGGGAAGCCTACCACCAGTCCGCAATCGCCGACCGAGGTCCCGCTGGGCGTGGATCGAGGGTTATGTGGAGGAGCTGAAGTCCGGCAGCCCGAGGGTGATGAGCCAGTTGCTGACGGTGAGGTTCAACTGCGTGAACTCGCCGGTCCAGATCAGCACCCCCATCGTCATCAGCACAAGGCCGCCCACCCCGATGACGAGCGGATAGAAGCGCTTGATCACCGTGAACGCCGCTGTCGCCTTGCCGAAGGCCAGGCCGGTGATCAGAAACGGGATGCCCAGGCCGGCGCTGTACGCGACGAGCAGGACGGCGCCGTGCTCCGCCGAGCCCGAGGTGCCAGCCAGGTTGAGGATGGCGCCGAGGGTCGGGCCAGTGCACGGGGTCCAAGCCAGGGCGAAGGCGGCCCCGGTGAGCGCGGGCCCCCCGCGCCCGGCACGCTGCATGAGGGCTCCGACGTGCCACTCGCGGCTGAGCGCGGGGATGAGCGGCGAGAGCAGGAACAGAGCGCCCATGGCGATGATCAGCGCGCCGGACACCTTCAATGCGGTCGGTCCGGTCAGCGCGGAGTGCAGTGCCTGCTGGCCGAGCAGCCCGAAGGCGATGAAGATGAATGAGAAGCTGCCGATGAAGGCCAGGCTCGGGCCGATCACCCGCCGCGCCCGGATATCGCTCGGCGCGACCCCGGCCACGGCCGAGATGTAGCCCGGCACGAGCGGGAGCACGCACGGCGAGAGGAAGGAGATGAGTCCGGCCCCGAAGGCCACCGGGAGCGCGATGCCCGACGCTGCGTCCACCATGATGTGAAGGCTACTCGCGCCCGAGCAGCATCGCGATGCCCTGCCCGCCCTCGATGGACAGCGTGACCGTCGGTCATGAGGTCCTTTCGAGGCGCGGCGAGGACGCAAGGGTAGAAATGGCCGCCGACCGATGCGCGCCCCATCATCCACACAGCGGTCCTACGCACGGTTGGCGCCCGCCCAGCCGTAACTTTCCGGGGGACCACCCGTTAGCATGTTTGAGGGTTACTTAGTGGAAGCCTCCGCACTCCCAGCATCGGTAAGCCTGGCGCGTCCTCGGCTCGCGTTTGGAGCGTCACTGCTCCGGATTCGGTCCGATGACCAGCTCGTCGCGCTGTTCCGTGACGGTCATGAGGACGCGTTCCGTGTCATCCACGACCGCTACCGGTCCCGCTTGCACGCCTACACGCGTCAGATGTTGGCCGGATCGCCGCACGATTCCGAGGATGCGCTGCAGGAGATCTTCATGCGCGCCTACTACGGACTGCGCGCAAACCGGCGCGATCTCGCTCTGCGCCCGTGGCTCTACCGGGTCGCCCACAATCGCTGTATCGACGAATTGCGGCGCCCGCCGCTCATCCTGCTGGACCCGGCCGACGTCTGTGGCTCTGACGACGTCGACCCCGCAGCCCGCGTCGAGCAGCGCGACGCACTGCGGCAGCTGATCGCCGACGTCCAGCGCCTGCCCGACCAGCAGCGCTCCGCGCTGCTCATGCGAGAGCTGAGCGGCATGTCTTACGTCGACGTCTCCGATGCGCTCGATGTCTCCGTTCCGGCGGTCAAATCTCTGCTCGTACGCGCCCGGGTCGGCCTCGCGCAAGCCAGCGAGGCACGGGACACCTCCTGCGCGCGGATCCGCGAGGAGTTGATCCTCGCGCACGACCGCGGAGTCCGCGCGAGCGGATTGGCCCGCCGGCACCTGTCGGAGTGCACCGACTGCCGTACCTTCCGCACCGAGATCCGCGGCGTCAGCCGCCAGCTCGCCGGGCTGGCGCCGACGCTTGGGCCGATTGGGATCATCGCCAACCTGCTCGGAATCGGCGGCGGCGGCGGGGCCGCAGCCGGGAGC
>JALYTU010000153.1 GCA_030854125.1 Actinomycetota bacterium
CCTTCGTGGTCCTGTGGAGCGTCGCGATCACCAAGGCGACACCACGCCGGATTGGCCTGCCCGGCGGGGTCTGGGTAACGACGACGATGAAGGCGCTGCACGGGCCGGTGATGGCCGGGTTCACGGTCGCCTTCGTGGCCGCGCTCGTCGGCGTGTTCGTGATGCAATCCGCTTTGCAGGGTGATCGTCGGCTCGTCCTCGCGGGCTTTCGCTCCGGCGAGGCGGTGCTCGCGCGGCTGATTGTGCTCGCTTCCGGGACGCTGCTGGCGGTCGCTGTCGCCGCCGTCCTGGTGGCGATCAACCTCACGCCAGCCTCGTGGTCGGCGGTGATCGCGGGGCTCGCGCTGACCGCGCTGATCTACGCGGCGATCGGCGCGCTCGCGGGCGCGCTGCTGGACAAGCTCCCCGCCACCTACCTGATCCTGTTCCTGGTGATGACCGACCTCGGTGTCGTCCAGGACCCGATGTTCCATGCCGTGCCCGGTCGCTTCGCGTGGCTGCTGCCGGGCTATGCGCCCGACCGGCTGCTGAACGCCGGGGCGTTCTCGCCCACGTTCCACGCCGCCGGCGTCCTGCTGCTCGCGCTCGTCTGGCTGATCATGGTGGCGATCACTGTCTACATCGTGCTCCGGCGGGCTGTCGGAGCTGGCGGAGGTCGTCCTCGGCGTGACGATCCTGGCGGCGATCGGAGCGATCTTGATGGCCGTGAACTTCCATCTCGCCAGCGGCGCGCGCCCATGAACCCGACTCAAGTGTGATCGGTGACGGAGTCGAGACGCGTCGGACCCGTCGCGGCCCATTTAAACCCAGGACGGTCTGACGGTCGCCCACCTCCCAGAGAGACGGTCGACCTCGACGCGATGTTGGTCATGGTCTACTCCGCGTAATCGTCTTCAGCGGCTACCTGCTGGTGAAGATCCGCCGCGAGCACCAGGCAAAGGCGGTTCCCGCCAAGGTTCAACACGGCGCCATCCCGACGGCGTCCTACACCTCAACCGCATCCTGCCCCAACCGAGCCCGCCGCCCACGCGGCGGGCTCAACACTGCCCGCGTGTGTGGGATGCCGGCGGCTTGACGAAGTCTTGACGAAAGCCACGGTGGAGAGTTGACCTGGCTGCCTGATGATCGCTGTAGATCCAATTAGGAGGTAAGTGATGTTCAACGGAATTCACACCATGGGAGCCGGAGGCTGGGTGCTGATGGCGTTCTTCTGGGTGGCGTTGGTGGCGGTGATCGTGTGGCTCGTGGCGCGACTGTTCCCGACCCGCGCCGACGATCGTCAGCAGCCCAATGGCCAGTCAGACGATCCGCGCGAGATCCTCGACCGGCGCCTCGCCGGTGGCGAGATCGACGTCAAGGCCTATGAGCAGTTGCGCTCGAAGTTGGACCCTCGGTCGCTGGCGGGAAGGGGTTGATCATGATGCGGATAAAGAGACTGCTAACCGTCGCGATCGCTGCGGCGCTGCTGGCAACTGTCGGTGCGGTGGTCGCGTTCGCGGCCACCGGTGGCGGCAGCTCGGGCTACGGTCAGATGATGGGAGGGCGATACGTCTACCGTCCGGCGAACTCGGCTCCGGTGCACACGCTCGTGGCTGCGCGCTCCGACGCGCAGAAGTTCGCAAGCAGGCTTGGCCTGCGTGTCGATGAGGTGCTGGCGTTCCAGCGCAACTTCTACGCCAAGCTCGTCGACAGCAAGGGCATCGGCGCGACCGAGGTGCTCATCGACTCATCCACCGGGGTGGTGTCGCTCGAGTACGGGCCGGCGATGATGTGGAACACCCGCTACGGAATGAGCTCCAACGACTCCTCGATGATGGGCAGCTATGGCGCCTCGATGATGGGACGCAACGGTAGCTACTCGGGCATGATGGGCGCCTACCGCGGCGGCTCGATGTCCACCAGCGGCTACGGTGCCGCGACAATGATGCGCAGCTCCGGCTACCGAGGGACGATGGGGGGCTCAGGCTACGGTGCGATGATGGGCGGCTACGGGTCGAGCAGCACTGGATCGGCCGCGCCTTCGCCGGTCGCTACGGTGTCGCTGGCCGGTGCTCACCCGCTCGTCCAGCGTTGGCTCGATGCCAACGAGCCGGGTGTGAAGGTCGAGACCGGCGGTGACGCGTTCCCTGGCTATTACACGCTTGAGACGCTCAAAGGCGGCAAGATCACCGGCATGATCTCGGTCAACGCCACGACCGGCGCCGTCTGGCCGCACTGGTGGCACGGAGCGTTCATCGCCAAAGCCGCATGAACGAAACCGGCACTGCATCGCAGACCGGCGGGCAAGCGCCCGCCGGTCTTCGCGCGCTCGTGGTCGATGACGAGCCGCCGCTGGTGAAGGTCGTCTCGCGTTACTTGGAGCGTGAGGGGTTCCAGGTCGCGACCGCCGGCGACGGCGAGCAGGCTGTCCGGCTCGCGCGCGAGCTCGACCCGGACGTGATCGTGCTCGACCTGATGCTCCCGGGGATCGATGGACTTGAGGCGTGCCGGCAGATCCGCGCCTTCAGCGACGCCTATATCGTGATGCTGACCGCGCGCGTCGAGGAGATCGACCGGATCGTCGGCCTTTCGACCGGCGCTGACGACTACGTGACCAAGCCGTTCTCCCCCGGTGAGCTGATGGCGCGAGTACGGGCGATGCTGCGCAGACCACGCCCCAGCCGCGAGCAGGCGCGCGCGCCTCGTCGGTTCGGCGAGCTCGAGATCGATCCCGTCGCGCGCGAGGTGCGCCGCGGCGGCGATCCGGTCGAGTTGACCAAGATCGAGTTCGATCTGCTGGATGTCCTCTCGGCCGAGCCGCGCGTGGTGTTCAGCCGGGAGCGGCTGCTTGAGCGGGTGTGGGGCGGGGATTGGTTCGGCGACGATCACGTCGTCGACGTCCACGTCGGAAACCTGCGCGCGAAGCTCGGTGACGATCCGCGCGCTCCCAGGTATGTGCGCACGATCCGCGGCGTCGGCTTCCGGATAGGAGACGGGCGATGAGAGCCAGGCTGTCACGGAACCTGAGCGCGAAGCTGCTCGCCGGCCAGCTCCTGGTCGTGCTTGCGGGCGCTGGCACGCTGCTGCTGGTCGCGCTGTCGCTCGGCCCCACTGTGTTTCGCCACCACATCCGCGGCGCGCTCGGGTACGTGCCCCCGGACGTCGCGCGCCATCTCGATATGGCGTTCAGTGACGCGACGCTGATCTCGCTCGGCGTCGCCGTCGTCGCCGCGATCCTCACCGCATTCGTGTTGAGCTGGGTCGTGTCAGCGCGCGTCGTGCGGCCCGTGCGGACGCTCGCTTCAGCGGCGCAGCACATCGCGCGCGGCGCGCACGGTGCCCGTGTGCCCGTGCGTGGAACCGACGAGCTTGCTCAGCTCGCCGGCGCGTTTAACGAGATGGCGGCCTCGCTGCAGCGCGCCGAGGAGACCCGCCGGCAGCTGCTGGCCGACGTGGCGCACGAGCTGCGCACTCCGCTGGCGACCGTCGAGAGCTACCTCGAGGCGCTCGCCGACGGCGTGCTGCCCGCCGACGAGGAAAACTGGGGCGCGATTCGCGCCGAGACAGCCCGGCTGAACCGCCTCGTCGATGACCTGCAGCAAGTCTCGCGTGCCGAGGCGCACCAGCTTGACCTGCACCCGACCCCCACGAGCCCCGCCGCGCTAGTGGATGATGCGGTCAGGGCCGCGGGCCCCGCCTATGCGACCAAGGGCGTTGCGCTGGATGCGCAGAACGAGTCGCGCCTCCCCGCTGTCGAGGTCGACGGCGAACGGATCGCCGAGGTCCTCGCCAACCTCCTCGCCAACGCGCTGCGCCACACACCCAGCGGCGGGCACGTACACGCCTCTGCCCGCCGGGACGGCGAACTCGTCGAGATCGCCCTCACTGACAACGGCGAGGGGATCTCCGCTCAGCACCTCGACCGTATCTTCGAGCGCTTCTACCGCGCCGACCCCGCGCGCTCGCGCGCCAGCGGTGGAAGCGGCATCGGCCTCGCGATCGTCCGCGCGATCATCGAAGCCCACGGCGGCACCGTCGCTGCAACCAGCGAGGGCATCGGACGCGGCGCTACGTTCACCCTGCAACTCCCGGTCCAACATCCGGCGAGCGTTACGGTCGAGCCCGCGCGCTCGAGCTGATTCACCGCCGCTTATCTCAAGCTGGGCGTTCACTAACCTCACCGCGCTCGGCCCGGTCAGGATGAGATCGACCGCCAGCTCGAGCAGCCCGGACGCACGAGTGCCGCCGACGACGAGTTCGCCAAGATCAAGGCTGAACTCGCCCCCGCGAGCGCCGCCCCCCCCAGCATGCCGAAGGCGCGGAGCACGAGAAGGAGCAAGCATGATCATCCGCATCTTCGGCGAGGGGCAGTACAAGCTTCCGGAAACGTCCCTGGCGGGTATGGACGAGCTCGCCGAGGCAACTCAGGCCGCGATGGACGCTCGCGACCAAGAGCGCTTCCGTGACCTCCACGGCCACCCTGCTCGAGCACCTCCGCCAGACGGGCACCCCGCGGGCCGCCGATGACCTACTCGTCCCCATAGATCTCGGTCAGGGCGGTAAAACCGGAGCAGTCGGCGAACAGGAACGTGTGCCCGCTCATCCCGGCGCGGGTCGCCTGACGATCCCGAGGACGTGGGGGACCGCCGGCCCTAACGTTCCGAGGCGAAACACGGTGCCTGGGTGGCCGAGATCATCGCCCACCTCGACTTCGCCGGCTTGCCAGAGGGGTCGCGCGTGATCAGGCGCCGAGAACGCGACACCCGGGCGGGCAACTGTCGTGCAGTGACCACGACGCCCACCGCTTCCCCGCCACAGGCACCGACCTTGTTGGCGATCCGATCGAGCTCGCGTGCTTGGTTGGAGAGTAAGTTCACGCGCGGCATGAGACTGTTGCACGGGCGACTCATCGTCACGACTTCCGACGAGACCTCAACGCCAGCTGTCGTAGGCACGAACTTTCCCAGCGCCACCGCGCATCTTCCAGGTGACCCGCAGCCGCAGGTGGAAAAACCACGCAGCTCGACCGTGAGCACATCCTCCCGCCTCAGGTCGTCGGTCTTCTTCGTTGCTGCACCGAGACGGAGCCACATTCCCGAGAAGGCGATCCTCCCCCAACGTCCCGCCGATCAGGGCTACTCAGACCGAGTTACGCGCACTCGCCGGCGTTTCCGGGCAATACTCAGATCGGTATCCCCCAGAGAGGGAACCATCGTTCGAGTTCGGGCTCTATTGGAAGTTCGCCTGACATCTGGGCTTTGAGCTGAAGCTCGCGCTCGGTCGAGCGCTCGCCGGGTTGGATGCCGCCGCCTGCGGACCCAGGCTGGGGTACGAAGGGATACCAGCTGCCTCGTTTGTAGTTGTAGATGAAGTAGACGGGGTGCCGGTCGGCGTCGGTGAAGCTGAAAACGGCGCAGAGCAATCGATCGCCGTGGCCGGCCGATTCGATTGAGCTGCTGACGGCGTTGATGCCGACGGCGAGATCTTCGACTTCAGGGGCGCGCAGCACCATCCACCGGTATCCGAAGCTGTCATCCTGACTGCTTACGTCCGTGGCTGTCTCTGTTCCGGTGGCTTTTACGACCTCCACCATGTCGCGCAGTGCGGCTTCGAACTCGCTGGTCGCCAGCGCTTGAAAGACGATGGCCGCGGAGCCCGCCGGCGTGATCTGATGCTCAGTCTGGAGGGTGATGTAGGCGGTGGTGATCGCGAATAGGCGCTCGGGCGCGGGCCCCTTGATTTGGTGGCGGCCGGTGAGAACGTCGCGAAGACTCATGTGTCGCCGGCGGCGGCGCTAGCCGGCTCGCGCCGGAGCCTGCAGCTGGGTTTCTAGCTGAGCGAGCGCGGCCAAGCGCTTCTCGAGCGGTGGGTGGTCGGCAAAAACGTTCATGAGCGACTGCTTTGCACGGGCGGGCACGATGAAGAACGCTGACATGCCCTCAGCGGAGCGAAGGTCACGGCTAGGGATCTGCTCGATTGAGCCGCTGATCTTCATAAGCGCCGACGCTAGCGCGCTGGGACGGCCGGTGAGTACTGCTGAGCCGCGGTCGGCTGCGAACTCACGGTAGCGTGAGAGCGCCTGCAGCAGCACGAAGGACAGCGCATAGACGACTGCCGAGACGAGGATTACCACAAGCAGGTCTTGCTCTCCCTCCCCTTCGCTGTTGCCCCCGCCGAAGCCGCCGCCGAAGAAGAACCCGAATTGAACGATCAGCGCGGCGATCGAGGCGAAGAAACTGGCCAGTGTCATGACCATCACATCGCGGTTGATGATGTGCGTCAGCTCGTGGGCGATGACGCCCTCCAGCTCAGCGGGTGTGAGTAGTGCGAGCAGGCCGCTGGTCGCGCACACCGTCGCTGCCTTCTTTGACCGGCCCATAGCAAACGCGTTGGGCATCGGGGTGTCCATTACCGCGATCCGCGGCTTGGGCAGATCGGCCTGCACGCAGAGGCGCTCGATGATGGCGTGGAGCGCCGGCTCCTGGGCCGGGGTGACCTCCTTCGCTCCAAGGGTCCTGAGCGCGATCTTGTCCGAGGTAAAGAACTGCAGCCCCAGAAGGCCACCGGCAACCACCACAATGACAGCGGCCCCCGCCCCGACCGCAAAGAGCACCCCAATGAGCACGGCGTAGACCAGGCCGAGCAGGAACATGGTCAGCAGCATCCGGGCCTGAAGCCCGCTGTCCTTGCCGAATTGGCTTGAGCGTGTTGCCACGGAGAATCCCGGCGGTTCTCGCCCGCTACTCGGGGAGCAGCCCGTGTTCGGAGAACTCTGTCTGGGCTTCAGCCAGCGACACATCCGGCGGGGGTAGCATCA
>JALYTU010000154.1 GCA_030854125.1 Actinomycetota bacterium
GCAGCGAGGCGATCGGCGGGCCGGGTGCATCACCGCCCCGGTCGGGTACTGATGTGACGGCGAGACGACGACCGCACGCGCCCCGCTGGCTTCGAGCTCGGAGACGACGAGCCCGCGGGAGTCGACCGGCAGGGGGACAGCCGCCAGGCCGGCCTGAGTGATCGTCTCGCTGATGCGTGGCCACGAGGGATCCTCGACGGCGACCCGCTGAGCGCCGGCATGGCCAAAGGTCCGCCACAGCAGGCCGAGCGCATCGCTGGATCCGCACGTGATCAGGATCTGCTCGCTTTCGGCGAGCACGGCTCGCACCCGCCCGAGGTATCCCCCGAGCGTGACCCGCAGTTGCTGCAGGCCTTCCGGCGGGCCGTAGGAAAGGGCAGCGTCGGGCAGCTCACGCAGTGCCTTCGCGGTGGCGGTGTTCCAAGCACGGCGCGGAAACAGCGAGAGGTCGGGAATGCCGGCGCGCAGGTCATAGCGGACCCGCGGCTGCGTCACGCGAGGTGGCGGTGCGCGCCGGGGGGCTGGACCAGCCCGTCGGCCACCCGGGTCCCCTCGCGGGTGCGGGCCAACAGGTAGCCCTCGGCCACCAGCTGGGCGTAGGCCTCGACGATCACCCCCCGCGAGACCCCGAGCTGGCCAGCGAGCAACCGCGTGGGGGGCAGCTTGGAGCCGCTGTGCAGGCGCCCGGACCGGATGCCGTCGCGCAGCTCGCGTTCGACCTGGGCGCGCAGCGGCCGGGTGCGGTCCAGGGCGATATGGAGGTCCATGGCTGCTCGCGGTGGTTGACGGACGGTCGACGGTTCGCTCTGTGTAGTACCGGATCGCGGCGGCCGCGGCCGCCGTCGCGAGATTGGCCCCGATCCGCGGTCGTCCATTGGTCCGGTCAGCGGGGTGGGAATGCTCGGCTTGCCCCCGATCACGGTGCAACCCTCACGCGGCGCAATCGCGCTGCGCGGCAATCCCTGTCCGAGGCCTGCATCGCTTTCTACGGCCGCAGCCTCAAACCGGGCACCTACGATCACGCCGGGACGGAGCTGCAGGCTGGGCAGAGAATGCACGCGCCCGGCGCTCGCTGGGACGGCCGCCTGGTGGGGATCGCGCAACTTCCTCGCGCACCCGAGCACCTCGGCCGATGACGTCTGTGACCTGCGGGACCTCTACACCGAGCCGACGGTCCGCGGGCAGGGCGTCGGCCGGGCGCAACTCCAGCTCACAGGTTATCGCCGGGCCCGAACACGCGAACGTCGCCGGGTGCGGCCCGCAGGCCGACCGTCGTGCCAGGCTCGAGCGACCGCTGGCCGTTGTCGATCGGCTCGGCCTGGAGGGTCACGCGGGTGAGCCGAATGATCAGCGCACCACGATCCTGGCGGACGCTGACGATCGTGTCGGTCAGCGTGCTGGTCTCCGCGTTGGCGAGCTCAAGCTCCCACGGATGGATCGCAATCTGGACCGGTCCGGTCGCCCTGGCGGCGCTCGAAAGGGTTCCTCCCCCATCGAGCGTGACAGTCGCACCCGATGCGGCCGGCGTCGCGGTGCCGTGCAGGAGGTTGGCGCCGGTGAGCGCGGCGACCGTCGCGTCGGCAGGGTGGCGCACGAGTTCGCTGGGGGTGGCCACCTGTGCCAGACGGCCCTGGTCGAGCACTCCCACCCGGTGACCCAGCGCGGTCGCGTCCGCGAACGTGTGGGTGACCAAGAGCGTCGGCAGTTGGAGCTCGGCGAGCAGGTCGGAGAGTTCGTCGCGTACCTGCTGGTGGGTCAGAGTGTCGAGCGCTCCGAACGGCTCGTCGAGCAGAAGCACGCGGGGGTCTCGGGCGAGTGCGCGGGCCAGGGCGACCCGTTGGCGCTCGCCGCCTGACAGCTGCTGCGGTCGCGCTCGCGAGAGGTGGGAGATCCCGAACCGCTCGAGCAGGTCAGGGCGCTCGCGCCGGCCGGCAAAGCGCACGTTCGCGGCGACATCGAGGTGCGGAAACAGGCCGTAGTCCTGCGGGAGATATCCGACTCGCCGCCGCTCCGGGCTGAGACGAACCTTCCGCTGGGCATCGAGCCACACCTCGCCGGCGAAGGAGACGCGTCCCACGCGAGGACGCTCCAGTCCGGCGACCGTCCGCAGCAGCGACGTCTTGCCAGAACCCGACGGGCCGACGAGCACGACCGTCTCGGCACCGACGCTCAGCGCCGCGCGAAGATCGAACGCTCGCCGGGCGAGAACGAAGTCGATTTCCAGGAGGTTTGCCATGAGCTCGTGAGCAGCTTGGAGGTGAGCAGGATGGCAGCGCTCACGAATATCAGCAGTACGCCGATCGCGACGGCCTGATCGAGGTTGGCATCAAAGAGACCGTAGACCGCGAGCGAGAGTGTCTGGGTCCGGCCCTGGAAGCTGCCCGCGAACAGGATCGTCGCACCGAACTCACCGATCCCGCGCGCGAACGCGACCGCCGCCGCCGCCCCGAGCCCGCCCCCGGCGAGCGGTAACGCCACCCGGAACATCCGTCGCAACGGCCCGGCCCCCAGCGTGCCGGCGACATCGATCAGGGTCTGGTCGACCGCGTCGAAGGCGGCGATCGCTCCCCGCAGGTAGAACGGGCTGGCGACGAACACGATCGCCATCACGACTGCCGCCTGGGTGAACGCGAGATCGATGCCGAGCGCGCTCAGCGTGTGACCGAGCAGGCCAAGGGTCCCAAACGCCACCAGCAGCCCGAGCCCGGCGACCGCCGGGGGCATCACCAGCGGCAGCTCGACCAGCGTGACCACGATGCTGCGTCCCGGAAACCGCCGGCGGGCCAGGACGTAGGCGAATGGCGTACCGAAGGCAACCATCAGCGCGAACGCGATTGCGTTGGTCTTCAACGAGACCTTGATCGCGTCGACCGCCACCTGGGACCCGAAGTTGCTGATCAGATCGTGGAGCGGTTGGTAGGTGATCAGAGCCACGAGCGGCAGCATCAGGAACCCGATCGCGATGACGATCACGACCGCCGTAGCCACGATCAGTGCGACCCGCCCGACCGTGCACACCCATGGTTGCGGCTCGTCCGCGGCCGATGGCGCGCTGGGGTTCACGGCTTCCCGAAGCCGGCGGCGCCCAGCTTCGCCTGTCCCCGAGGCGACATGACCGTCGCCACGAACGCCTTCGCCGCCGCCGGGTTCGGCGCCTTCGTGACCACGGCGATCAGGTCCTGGGTGCCCGGCTTGGCCGAGGCCGGGAGCCGGACGACCGCGACCTTTCCCTTGGCGGCGTCGGCGTCGGTGATGTAGACGAAGCCGGCGTCGGCCTGACCGGTGGCGATCTCAGCCACCGTCTGGGTCACGTCGGTCGTCTGGCTGACCACGTTCCTCATCGCCTTTGTTGTGATGCCGAGGTTCATGAACGCGGTGCGGGCGTAATCACCGCACGGCACCGAGGCCTGGCAGATCACGATCTTGACCCCTGGCCTGGTGATATCGCCGACTGACCTGATGCGCGCCGGATTGCTCTTGGGCACGATCAGCACCAACGTGTTGGTGGCGAACACCACCGGCTTCTCGATCAACCCCATTTTCAGCAGCGTCGCCGGACTCTTGGGGCTGGCCGCGGCGAAGACGTCCGCCGGCGCGCCCTGCTCGATCTCGGTCGCGAGCGCTCCCGAGCCGCCGAAGCTGAACTTTGCGCGGGGGTCGATCGTCGGAAACACCTTGGTCAGCGACGCCGCCGCGAGCACAGTCGGCGCGGGACCGCCGGCCGCCGCGCTGGTCTGCGACGAAGACGAGGGCGTCACCGCCGCGGACGACGTCGAGGAAGTCTGTGATCCGGAGCTGCTCGAGCTGCTCGATCCGCATGCCGCGGCGAATGCGCAGATGCCGATCACTGCGATCACGGTCGCAGCTCGCCTTTTCGCCAGGCTGCTCATGCCGATTCTCCTTCGCGTGACGACAGAATCCGAGCAGCCTACTAGGATCCTGGCTGGTGACCGACGCATCCCCCGTCCGCGAGCGTCGCTTAGCCTGCGGCTTGACACAGGGCGAACTTGCCGTCCGGGCCGGCGTCAGCCGCCAGCTCGTGGCTGCGGTCGAGGCCGGCCGCAACAAGCCCGCCGTTGATGCCGCGGTCGGTCTCGCGCACGCGCTTGCCACCAGCGTCGAGGAGCTGTTCGCCCAGGCTCCGGCGGAGGTTGTCGCCGCGGTTGCGCAGGATCTCGGCGACGGCGCACCACTGAAGCTGGGACGGGTTGGGGAGCAGCTGGTTGCCGCCGAGCTTGCCGACCACGGGATCGCCGGCGCCACGTGGGCCAAGCCAGATGGCGTGGTCGAGGCCGGAACGCTTCGGCGGTTCCCTGGCGCACGCCCCGCCGGGACGGTGATCGCTGGATGCGATCCGGCGCTCGGCGTCGCCGAGGCGATGCTGGCCGGGCTCGGCTCGCACAGTCTGCTCACGGTGTCAGCACCGACCGGAACCGCGCTGCGTGCGCTCGGCGATGGCCGAATTCACGCCGCGGTCGTACATGGCCCCGCCGGCCAACTTCCCGTGCCGCCTGTGGCCGTCAACCGTTCACACCTCGCGTGCTGGCAGGTCGGCTTGGCGTTCTCCGCCAAGCTCAGCAATCACACTCTTGCGGCTCTATTGAGCGGCGATCTGCCGCTCGTGCAACGTGACTCAGCGGCGGCGAGCCAGCAGGCGCTCGAACGCGCCCGGGCCGCAGCCGGCATCAAAGCGGTGCCGCCGGGGCCCCGCGCCACCGGACACCTCGATGCTGCTCGAATCGCCGCCACGCTCGGTGGCGCGGCGATCACCACCGAGGGAGCGGCCCGGGCATTTGGGCTTCGCTTCCTGGCCCTTGAAGCGCACGTCGTCGAGATCTGGACGGCCCAACGCTGGCACGATCATCCAGGCGTCAATGCCCTCGGCGATCTCCTCACCACGGCCGCGTTCACCGAGCGGGTTGCTCACTTCGGCGGTTATGACCTCGGGCGCTGTGGCCAACCCGTCTGACCCGCAGGCCCGTCGATGGTGTTGACGCTGACCGCGTTCATGGCCCGCTCGGGCTGGACATGTTCGGGCCGCGGCGGCGCTTGGAGCACTCGGCGTCACCGGGTCGGCGCGGCGGCCCGTCCCACCAGACGAGGATGATCCCGGCATGTTGAGCTTTGATCACGTGAGCCTGGTCGGGCGCCCGGAGACGCTGGCCGATGTCGGCTTGCGCCTCACGCCGACCCGGGGTGACGATCGCCACACCCGCATCCATCTGGCCGGCTCCTACCTCGAGCTGCGCACGACCGAGCCGCCCACTGCTCTGCGGGGTTCGGGCTGGTTCCTGCGTGCCTGTGAACCGAGCACGATCGCGCAGACGCTGGCGTCGCGGGGAGTCACGGCCTCTGACTCCGCTCCCTATCACGGCGCCGACGGCACCTGGTCAGACATCTCGGTCGGCGGCGCCGAGCTCGGCGCGGTCGTCCCGATGATCACCCACCGCGTCGATCGCCCGGATTGGCCGCCCAGGTCGGGCGCGATGCACCCCAATGGAGCCGTGGCGGTCGCGGAACTGCAGCTCGCCACGCCGGATCCCCTGGCCCTCGCCCGCCTGCTTGGCCGGCTTGGCGCGACCGTCGAACGGGCATCGAGTCCGACCGCGGTGGCGCCGCTTGAGCTCGGGCCGCTGCGGTTGGTCGTCACGGCCGCCCGGAAACCGGCCCTGAGCGCGCTCACCCTGCGAACTGGCGACGGCCGGCGGTTGCGCTTGGACCTGTCAGCGTGATCGGCCGCGCCGGCCCGCCCGGACCTCCAGACCCATTGCGCGCAGCCGCTCCGGGAGGCGGGCTGCGGTCGGGTGGATCGCCGACACGCTAGTGGGCCTCCGGGCGCGAGCCGTCGAGCTCGAGCCGGGCCGGCAGTTCGGTGAGACGGTCGATCACCTCGGCGCCGGCGCGGCGCAGGCCCGCGGGGTCACTGTCGGCGCCGTAGCCGATCGCACGCATTCCGGCCGCGACGGCCGCGGTGACGCCGACCACGGTGTCCTCGACCACCGCCGTGCGGTCAGGGGCTGCGTTCATCGCGCGCGCGGCATGGAGGAACAGGTCAGGGTGGGGCTTTCCTCGCGCAACCGAGTGGGCCGAGAAGACCGCGTCCTCTCCAAACAACGAGCGTAGACCCGTCAGTCCCAGCGTCAGCTCGGTCTTGGAGCGCTTGCCCTGAGAGGCCACACAGACCGCAACGCCGGCGGCGCGCACCGCCGCGACGGTCTCGGCCGCCCCGGCAACCGGCACGAGCTCACGCAGAAACGCCTGCGCCCGCGCGTCCTCGAAGGCCGGTACGAAGCCTGCGGGCAGCGGGCGGCCCAGAGTCCGCTCGGCGTGCTCGAGCACGTCTGAGATGTGTAGGCCCTTGTAGGTGGCCACGGCCTGCTCAGGGGTGGTCGACAGTCCGGCGCGGGTCAACGCACCGGCCAGGATGGCGTTGGACAGGGCTTCGCTGTCGACGAGCACGCCGTCACAGTCAAAGATGACGAGATCAACACGGGTGTGGGGGAACGGCACCGGGCGATCCTAGTGAGCCACTGGTCAACCGTTCCCAGCTGCCCGCAGGCGGGGCGCACCGATGTCGTGATTGACTTCGGAAACCGAACCGAAGTTCGAACTTCCGGTGGACCAGCGCCGATCCCTGCTCGGGTGACGGCGGGGTCTGAGCCCATGAAGCCGTATCAGGACATCACCGATCCGAGCGTCGCCAAGGCGCTTGCTCACCCGCTGCGGTTGCGGATCCTGGCTGCGCTCGAACAACGGACGGCCAGTCCGAGCCAGCTCGCGGCCGAGCTCGATGT
>JALYTU010000155.1 GCA_030854125.1 Actinomycetota bacterium
CGATCTCGTCGAGGTGGCTCCCGACGCTCGGCCGCCCGTGTGCCGCGTTCTGGACTACTCCAAGTACAAGTACGAGCAGGCACAGAAGCTCAAGGCCGCCCGGAAGCACCAGCAGCAGATCACGATCCGCGAGATCAAGTTCCGGCCGAAGATCGCTCAGAACGACTACGACACCAAGAAGGGCCACGTCAAGCGCTTTCTGCTCGGCAAGGACCGCGTCAAGGTGACGATCATGTTCCGCGGGCGCGAGGTGACGCATCCCGAGCGCGGGACGGCGCTGCTGCAGAAGCTCGCCTCCGAGCTCTCCGAGCTCGCCATCGTCGAGCAGACCCCGCTGCAGGACGGGCGCAACATGACGATGATGCTCGGCCCGTCCAAGGCCGTGCTGGCCGGAGAGGTGGAGGGCTCAAAGCCACCGCCGCCCCCGCTGCCACCTGAGCCCGAGGCCGAGGATCTGAGCAACGGCCATCGCAACGGTGACGCCGAGACCAAGACGACGGACGGCGCCGAGGCCCCGGAGGCCAACGGCAAGCTCGACACGCCGGCGCCGAACGGCGCCTCCGACCCGCCCGAGCCGGCCGCCACCGAGTCGCCCGCGCCGGCTCCGAGCGACGCCCCGGCCTAGCGCCGCTCCCGCCCGTCCCGGCAGGTCTGCTTTACTGCTGACCGCGATGCCGAAGATGAAGACCCACTCGGGCGCCAAGAAGCGTTTCAAGCTGACCGCCACCGGCAAAGTGCGTGGTCGCCACTCCTTCACGAGCCACATCCTCGAGAAGAAGTCACCCAAGCGCAAGCGTCACCTCGGCCAGCCCGCCTGGATCTCCAAGGACAACGAGAAGCAGGTCAAGACCCTGCTCGGCGCGAAGCGGCGGTCGGGACGATGACCCGGGTCAAGCGTTCGCTGCACGCACGCAAGAAACGCCGCGCCACCCTCAAGCTCGCCAAGGGCTACCGGGGCGATGCGAGTCGGCATTACCGGACCGCCAAGGAGGCAGTGCTCAAGGCCGACCAGTATCGCTATCGCGATCGGCGCAACCGCAAGCGGGACTTCCGTCGTCTGTGGATCACCCGGATCAACGCCGCCGCGCGCATCAACGGGATGTCCTACTCGCAATTCATGCACGGCCTGCAGGCCGCCGGCGTCGAGCTGGACCGCAAGGTGTTGGCCGATATCGCCGTCCACGACGCTGACACCTTCCGACGTTTTGCCGAGCGCGCCCGTGAGGCGCTGGCTGCCGGCTGAGCGTCAGCCGCGACACCAGCACCGCCACCCGGGCGCCGCTCTCTAGCCGAGACGGCGCCTTTTTTGTTGCCCGACCCGCACCGATGACCATCACCAGCCCCCACAACGAGAAGCTCAAGACAATCCGCAAGCTCACCCAGCGCCGGCGTGAGCGCGAGCGGTCGGGCTGGTTCGTGGCCGAGGGCGAGGATCTGCTCGCCGCTGCCGACGCGGCCGGCTGGGAGCCCGTCCATCGCCTGTGTGCCGCCGGGAGCGGCCTGGCCGGCGAGGAGGTCGAGCCGGGAGTGCTCGCCTCGGTCTCGGGTCTCGGATCTGGGACGCGGACGCTGGGCGTCTATGAGGAGCGCTGGGCGCCCGTGCCGCTCGGGCCGCTGTGCGTCGCGCTCTACGGGGTCGGAGATCCGGGGAACATCGGCACCGTGCTGCGCTCCGCCCGGGCGTTCGGCGCGTCGGTGGCGCTCGGCGCCAACTGCGCGGACCCATTCTCACCCAAGGCGGTGCGGGCGAGCATGGGCGCGATCTTCGAGGTCGCGCTCGCGCGCGTCGACACCGTCGCGGCGCTCCCCGGGCAGACGGTCGCGCTCGCCGCCGACGCCGGCCCGACGCTCTCCCAGGTGGACCTGCGCGAGGTCACGCTGCTGATCGGTGCCGAACGTGACGGACTGCCCGATGAGGTGCTCGCCGCCGCCGACGCGACGGCCCGGATCCCGATCGCCAGCCACTCGCTCAACGCCGCGATGGCGGCCACCGTCGCGCTGTATGAGGCGTCTAGGATCACGCGCGCATGAGTGAGATCCTCGATCGCATCTCGACGCTGCGGGCCGAGGCTCAGGCCGCGATCGAGGCCGCCACGACCACCGCGACGCTCGAGGAGGCTCGGATCCACTACCTCGGCCGCAAGGCCGAGCTGCCCAATCTGCTGCGGGGGGTCGCCCAGCTGGCTCTCGAGGAGCGGGCGGCGACTGGCAAGGCCGCCAACCAGGCCCGCCAGGCGGTCGAGGCGGCGCTCGCCGCCCGCACGACGGCGCTGGCCGGGTCAGAGCTCGAGGCGCGGCTTCGCGATGACCGGATCGACGTCACGCTGCCTGCCGCTCCGGCGCCCGCGGCCGGCCGGCTGCACCTGATCACCCAGACCTGGCGCGAGATCGAGGACGTCTTCGTCGGCCTGGGCTTCACCGTCGCGCAGGGCCCCGAGGTCGAGACCGTGTTCTACAACTTCGACGGCCTGAACTTCGACCCCACGCACCCCTCGCGGCTGCTCACCGACACCTTCTACGTCCAGACCGAGCCCGGCGTCGACATCTTCGATCCCGAGGCGGCGTTGCTACGTGTCCACACCTCGCCGACCCAGCTGCGCGCGATGCAGTCCACGCCGCCGCCGCTGTACATCGTCATCCCCGGCCGCGTCTACCGCCCGGACTCCGACGCGACCCACACGCCGCAGTTTCATCAGGTCGAGGGGCTGGCCGTGGACGAGGACGTCACCCTCGCCGATCTGCAGGGCACGCTGCTGACCTTCGCGCGGGCGATCTTCGGGGACGAACGGCGGGTGCGGATGCGCCCGCACTTCTTCCCCTTCACCGAGCCAAGCGTCGAGGTCGACGTCTCGTGCTTCAACTGCACCGACGGGGTCACGGCCGACGGCCGGCGCTGTCCGCTGTGCAAGGGCACGGCGTGGATTGAGATCCTCGGTGCCGGGATGGTGGACCCCAACGTGTTCGCACACGTGGCCGAGCATGGCTATGACCCCGAGCGCATCCAGGGCTTCGCGTTCGGGATGGGGATCGAGCGGATCGCGATGCTCAAGCACGGCGTGCCCGACCTGCGCCTGCTCTACGACAACGACGTCCGCTTTTTGGAGCAGTTCTAGATGCGCGTCCCGATCGAGTGGCTGCACGTCTACTGCGCGCCGGAGCTGTCCACGGCAGCGCTGGCCGAGCGCCTGGCCATGACCGGCACCGAGGTCGAGCGCGCCGAGCACCACGGCGTCGATGGTCTGGACGCATTTGTGGTTGGCCGGGTACTCAGCGCCGAGCAGCACCCCAACGCCGACCGGCTGCGCGTGTGCACGGTCGATGTCGGCGGCGATGCCCCGAGTCACATCGTCTGCGGGGCGCCGAACGTCGCCGCCGGGCAGACGGTGGCGGTCGCCCGACCGGGGGCGATCATGCCCGATGGGACCCGGCTGAAGCAGGCCAAACTGCGGGGGGAACCGTCTCAGGGGATGATCCTCGCCGAGGACGAGGTCGGGATCGGACTTGACCACGACGGGATCATGGTACTCGCCGACGGCGACGCTCCGGACGGGCTGGAACCGGGCACACCGCTGGCCGGCGTGCTGCCGATCGCCACGGATGTGCTCGAGCTCGAGATCACGCCCAACCGGCCCGATTGCCTGGCCGTCTACGGGGTTGCGCGCGAGGTTCACGCCGCCACCGGCGCTACGCTCAAACCTCCGCCGTGGGCCAGTGATCCCGGCAGCGCCGGGGATGTGGAAGGGATCACGATCACCGTCGATTGCCCCCAGCTGTGTCCGCGCTTCACCGCCCGCGCGTTTGAGAACGTGACCATCGGGCCCTCCCCGCGGTGGCTCAAGGCGCGGCTGATGGCGGCCGGCCAACGGCCGATCTCCAACGTCGTGGACATCACCAACTACGTGATGCTGCTGACCGGCCAGCCGCTGCATGCCTTTGATCTGGACCGGGTCAGCGGCGGGGAGCTCACCGTCCGGCGCGCCCAGGCGCGGGAGACCGCCGAGACGCTGGACGGCCAGACCCGCACGCTGGACCCGGAGATGGTGCTGATCGCCGACGCCGACGGGCCGACCTCGATCGCCGGGGTGATGGGCGGGGCGCGGTCCGAGGTGCAGGACACCACCACCCGGGTGCTGATGGAGGCCGCGACCTGGAACGGGGCCAACATCCACCGCACCTCGCTGTCACTCGGGTTGCGCAGCGAGGCCTCGGGCCGTTTTGAGAAGCAGCTGCAGCCCGAGCAGGCGATGCACGCCCAGGCGGTCGCCACCCAGCTGATGATCAAGTTATGCGGCGCCCGGGTGCTGCCGGGCACGATCGACCTCGGCGGACCCGGTCCGGATCCAGTCACGATCCGCCTGCGCGACGCGCGGGTCACCGGGCTGCTCGGCGTGGGGATTCCGCGCGCGCGCCAGACGGAGATCCTCACCGCGTTGGAGTTCGCCGTCGCCGACGCCGACGACGGCCTGGACGTGTCGGTGCCCGCCTTCCGCCGCGCCGACGTGACCCGTGAGGCAGACCTGATCGAGGAGGTCACCCGGCTCGGCGCCCTGGAGACCCTGCCGGCTACGTTGCCCTCCCGGCACGGCGCCTCGGGGCGCCTCACCGCCGAGCAGCGGCTGCGCCGTCGCGCCTCCGACGCGCTCGCCGGCCAGGGACTGCACGAGATCGTCGGCTGGAGCTTTGCCTCGCCCGATCTCGCCCGGCGGCTGCGGATCTCCGACCGCCCGGCGGTCACGCTCGCCAACCCGATGTCGGCCGAGCTGGCCCAGCTGCGGACCACGCTGCTCGGCTCGCTGCTCGACGTCGCCCAGCGCAACCACGCGCGCGGCGCGAACCGTCTGGCCCTGTTCGAGGCCGGGGCCGTCTACCTCCCGTGCGCCGAACAGGCGCGCCCCAACGAGCCCTTTCATCTCGGCGTGCTGCTCTCCGGGGCAGTGCGGCCGCCGAGCTGGCGTGAGCCCGCGCCGCCGCCCGCGGACTTCTTCGCCGCCAAGGGCGTGCTGGCGGGGCTGCTGGCGGCGCTGCGGGTGCCGTGGAGCCTTGATACCGAGGCGCCCGAGCCGTTCCTGCATCCCGGGCGCGCGGCTCGCATCCTGATCGGCGGCGAACCCCACGGCTGGATCGGCGAGATCCACCCACAGGTCGCGGCCGCATGGGATCGGTCCGACCCACCCACCGCCTTCGAGCTCGATCTCGACGCCGTGGCCGAACGGGTGCATGTCACCCGCTATGCCGACGTCACGAGCTTCCCCGAGGTCCGCGAGGACCTGGCGGTGATCGTTCCCGACTCGGTCAGCGCCGAGCAGGTCACCGCGGTCGTGCTGCGCGCAGGACGACCGTTGCTGCGCACCGCCGAGATTTTCGACGTCTACCGCGACGCCGAGCGGATCGGCGCCGGCAACGTGTCGCTGGCCCTGCGCCTCAGCTTCCGCGCCGCTGACCGCACGCTCACCGACGACGAGACCGCCGGCCAGCGTCGGGCGATCACGACCGCGCTGACCGAGCAGCTCGCCGGGCGGGTGCGCGATGCCTAGCGTTTCCGTCTTCGGCGCCGCAGGCTACACCGGTGCGCTCAGTGCCCGGCTGCTTCACCGCCATCCCGGCTTCGCGCTGACCGCGCTGACCGCCCGCACCGACGCCGGGCGGCGCCTGGACGAGCTCTATCCCTACCACCGCGTGCCGATGGTGCTCGAGGAGCTTGACCTCGACCGCCACGCCGCCGTCGACGCCGCGATCGTCGCCTACCCGCACGGAGCCGCCGCCGAGCTCGTCGCGGCGCTGGTCGCACGGGGCGTGCGGGTGGTCGATCTGAGCGCCGACTTTCGGCTGCACGACGCCGCGGTGTACGGCGAGTGGTACCGCGAGCATCCCGAGCCCGGACTGCTTAACGGCGCCGTCTACGGGCTGCCCGAGCGCTACCGCGAGCAGATCACCGGCGCGGAGATCGTCGCCAATCCCGGCTGCTACCCGACGGCGACGCTGCTCGCGCTCGCGCCGCTCGCCGCCGCGGGCCTGATCGGTGACGTCGTCGTCGACGCCAAGTCCGGCGTCTCGGGCGCGGGCCGGGCGGCGACCGAGCAGACGCACTTCGTCTCCGTGGACGAGAACGTCTCGGCCTATGGGGTCCCGCGCCACCGTCACACGCCCGAGATCGAGCAGGAGCTGGCCGCGCTGGGCGCCGACGTTCCGATCACCTTCACCGCCCACCTGCTGCCGCTTGACCAGGGCGAGCTCGTCTCCTGTTACGTGACCCCGGCCGGCGCGGTCGCCGCTGATCTTCCCGGGCTGTATCGGGACTTCTACGCCGGCGAGCCGTTCGTCGAGCTGTCGGATCGCCCACCCGGGGTGCGGGACGTGCGCGAGACCAACTTGTGCCGGATCTCGGTGCACCGCGACGAGCGCACCGGGCGGATCATCGCCTTCGCGGTGATCGACAATCTCTGGAAGGGCGCCGCCTCCCAGGCCGTCCAGAACCTCAACCTGATGTTCGGGCGGCCCGAGGGAGAGGGGATCTCGTGAGTTTCTTTCGTTCTCGCTGGGTGGACGTGCCCGAGCAGGTGACCGAGCTTGAGGGCGACGGGCTGCCCGGCATGTTCCGCGCCGCCGGCGTCGCCGCCGGGATCAAACCCAGCGGCGGCCCCGACATCGGACTGATGGTCTGCGACGCGCCCGAGCCGACCAGCGCGGCGCGCTTCACCCGCTCGGGGGTGCTGGCCGCGCCCGTGCTGATCTGCACCGAACGCTGTGAGCTCGATCACCTGCGGGCGATCGTGGTC
>JALYTU010000787.1 GCA_030854125.1 Actinomycetota bacterium
GTCGCGGCGTTCGTGCCGGATGGGCCGCTCGTCGTCGGCGTGGATGAGACGCTGGAACGGCGCACAGGCGCGAAGATCGCCGCCAAGGGGGTCTACCGCGATGCGGTGCGTTCTTCGCATAGCCATTTCGTCAAAGCGACGGGACTGCGCTGGGTCTCGTTGATGCTGCTCGCCCCGATCCCGTGGGCCGGGCGCGTCTGGGCACTCCCCTTCCTCACTGCCCTCGCGCCCTCCGAACGCGCCAATGCCGCAGCGGGCAAACGGCACAAAGCCCTGACCGACTGGGCGTGGCAACTGCTGCTCGTCGTGCGCCGCTGGTGGCCCGACCGCATGATCGTCGCGGTCGCCGACAGCGGCTACGCCGCCCTTCGTCTGCTCGCCCGCTGCATCGCCCTACCCGTGCCGATCACGGTGATTACCCGCTTGCGCCTCGATGCGGCGCTGTATGAACCCGCGCCGTCCCGGCTGCCCGGACAGATCGGGCGACCCCGACAGAAGGGGAAGCGACTGCCGACACTGGCGACACGGGCGACCAACGCCGCCACCTGCTGGCAATCGGTCGAGGTTACCGATTGGTACGGCAAGGGAGCGCGGACGGTTGAACTCGCCAGCGAGACCGCCGTCTGGTACCACAGCGGATTGCCGCCCGTGCCGATCCGCTGGGTGCTGATCCGCGATCCCGCAGAAACGTTCGCAACCCAAGCCCTGCTCTGCACCGATCGGACGGTCACCCCGCAGCAGATCATCGCGTGGTTCGTGCGGCGGTGGCAGATGGAGACGGGCGCCCTCGTATATTGGTGGTGACGGTTCACGGCGGATGGTGAGGACGCGGGCGCCCATGCAGCACCGACTGCGTCCCAGAGAGTGTCCCCCATCCACCGGGGCGCGGCAAGTCTGGACCGTATCGAGTGGCGTTGACCACGCATCACGAGGCAAGACGCCCGCCGCCCGCCGAACCGCAGCCGGGATTGAACCGTTGAGGGGAGGGAGGAAGAGCATGATGCACCCTGCGACCGACTATCAGTTGTATGTGGGGATCGATATCGCAGCGGTGACCTTCACCGCTGCCTGGATGCCCGTCGGTGCTTCGCCCGGTTCCCCGGTCACCCATCCGCAGCGACCGGAGGGGTATGCCGCCTTGCAGCGCCAGCTCGCCGCGACCGGCACCCTGCCTGCGGCCACGCTGGTCGTCCTCGAAGCGACCGGCAGCTACTGGGTCGCCCTCGCCGTCACGCTCCACACGGCGGGCTATGCGGTCAGCGTCATCAATCCCTTGCAGGCGCACCATTTCGCCAAGGCGCAGTTGCGCCGCGCGAAGACCGATCCGCTTGATGCGCAGAACCTCGCGCAGTTGGCTGCCGCGTTGCGACCCGCCGTGTGGACACCCCCGCCCGCCGTCTATCACGAGGTTCGCCAGCGGCTCACTGCCCGCGATGCGCTGGTCGCGATGCGACAACAGACGCGCAACCAGCGGCACGCGCTGCTGCAATGGCCGGTCGTCGTCGCCTCGGTGCGCGACCATCTGGACGGCGTGATCGCGATGCTCGACGCGCGGATCGCCGACCTGGAAGGGGAGATCGCCGCCGTGCTGGCGACGAGCGACTGGGCGGAGTCGCTCGCCTGCCTGACGAGCGCGCCGGGGATCGGGGTGCTGACTGCGGCATGGCTGCTGGTGGGGACGATGAACTTCACCCTGTGCGCCACGCCCGAGGCAGCGACCGCCTACGCCGGACTGGCGCCGATGCCGCAGACCTCCGGCACGAGCGTGCGGGGGCAAGCGCGGATCGGGCATGGCGGACAGGGCCGCCTGCGCACCGCCTTGTACATGGCCACGCTCGCCGCCGTGCGACACAACCCCGAGATCAACGCCTTCTACACCCGTTTGCGCACGGCGGGCAAGCCGAGCAAGGTGGCGCGCTGCGCGGCGGCACGCAAGCTGTTGCACCTGGCGTGGGCACTCGTGACGAAACAAGAGCGGTATCAGTCGAACTATCGAATCCCCGCTCCTACCGTGGCTGCTGCTTGACAAGCAATACCGTATCTCTGGGCAGATGCTCGGCGAGTTTGGCGAGGGCGGCAATGGTGAGGAG
>JALYTU010000156.1 GCA_030854125.1 Actinomycetota bacterium
ACGAGGATCATCGGGTCAGCTGCTCTGCTAGGACGATTCATCGACTCGGCTCCTCACGCGTTGGTTATCGCGATGACCGCTTGGGTCTCGCACACACGCCGGCCGAGTGTCAGAGCCGGGATATTGCCCGCCGAGGGTGAGGGCTAAGCTGACCCTCATTGTAGTCGGGCGGAGCCGTCGCACAGCACCATGTCGGCGGTTTGACCAGCCGGATCGACGTTGAACCTGGTCAGCCTCGAGCGCTACCGAGCAACAGCTCACGCACCTGGCGGGCGATCTCGAGGTCCTCGCGCGCCTCCAGAACGAGCGTACGCACGGTACTGCCGGCGTCGGTGATCTCCCGATCGTCCTCGCCGTGCTCGTTGACCGCCGCGGCAATGCCGAGTCCCAGAAAGCCGAGTCCGGCGGCCGCCCGGGCCCGGACGGTCGCTGCGTGCTGGCCGACCCCCCCGCAGAAGACGAGTGCGTCAAGGCCTCCCATCGCCGCGGCCATGGCCGCGATGCTCGCCCGCAGGCGGTGCTCGTAGACCTCCAGGGCCAGGATCGCGCGGGCGTCGCCGTCGGCGGCATCGCGCAGGATGGTGCGCATGTCACCGCCGCCGGCCAATGCCAGCAGGCCGGAGTCGTGCTCGAGCGCGCTTGCCATCTCGTGCTCGCTCAGACCGGTGTGCTCCAGCAGCCACAGCAGCAGGCCGGGGTCAACAGCGCCCGCACGGGTCGCCATCACGAGCCCGTCAAGCGGCGTGAAGCCCATCGTTGTGTCAACCGAACGGCCGTCCTGCACGGCGGCCAGCGACGCGCCCGCGCCGAGATGGCAGGTCACGATTCGCAGACCCTCGAGTGGCCGCCGCAGCAGCGCGGCGCCGCGGCGCGCTGCGTAGGCGTGGGCGAGGCCATGAAAGCCGTAGCGACGCAACCCCCAACGCTCACACCACGCCCGCGGCAGCGCGTAGGTGTAGGCGGCGGCCGGCAACGTGGCGTGAAAGGCGGTGTCAAAACAGGCGATTGCCGGCACGTCGCCGACCACGCGGCTGACGGCGTCCAGGGCGGCCAGCGACTTGGCCTGGTGCAGCGGCGCGAGCGCCGATAGCTCGGTCAGTGCCCGGATGACATAGGGGTCAACGCGCACAGCCTCGCGAAAGCGCGCGCCGCCATGCACGATCCGGTGCCCGACAGCATCGACCGCTCCCAGGTCGCTCACCGCCGCGGACAGCTGCGTGGCGTCGATCTGCGCCCGCTCGGCGCTGAGCTCGCGAGTGGCGAGCAGGCGCTCGCCATCCAGGACGCTGAGCTTGACGCTGCTCGAGCCGGCGTTGACGACGAGCACGCGCATCGTCGGCTCAGACGTCGATCGCGGGCGGCCAGATCCAGTCGCGGATCTCGGGCGAGTCGTCGCCGACGGCGCGGGTGTAGGCGCGGTGGCGCAGGCGCTCGTCGACCATCCGCTGGCGCAGGTGTGCGGCCCGCTCAGCGAGCCTCGGTACGCGGTCGACCACGTCCATGACGAGGTGAAACCGATCGAGGTCGTTGAGCATCACCATGTCGAACGGCGTCGTCGTGGTTCCTTCTTCCTTGTAGCCGCGGACGTGGACACGGTCGTGGTTGGCGCGCCGGTAGGTGAGACGGTGGATCAGGGTCGGGTAGCCGTGGTAGGCGAAGATCACCGGCCGCGACGTGGTGAACAGCGCGTCGAACTCGTGATCAGACAGGCCGTGGGGATGCTCGGTCTCCGATTGCAGACGCATCAGGTCGACCACATTGACCACGCGGACCCGCAGGTCGGGAAGGTGCTCGCGTAGCAGCGCTGCGGCAGCGATCGTCTCCAGCGTGGGGACGTCGCCCGCGCAGGCGAGCACGACGTCGGGTTCTGAGCCGTCGTCGCTGGAGGCCCACTCCCAGATCCCGATCCCGCGCGTGCAGTGCGCGATCGCCTCCTCCATGGTCAGGAAATTCAGCGCCGGCTGTTTGCCGGCGACGATCACGTTGACGTAATCACGGCTGCGCAGACAGTGATCGGCTACCGACAGCAGGCAGTTTGCGTCGGGCGGCAGGTAGACCCGAACGATCTCGGCCTTCTTATTGACGACGTGGTCGATGAAGCCAGGGTCCTGGTGGGAGAACCCGTTGTTGTCCTGGCGCCAGACGTGCGAGGAGAGCAGGTAGTTCAGCGAGGGGATCGGTCGCCGCCAGGGGATGCCGCGGGTGACCTTGAGCCATTTGGCGTGCTGGTTGAACATCGCGTCGATGATGTGGATGAACGCCTCGTAGCAGTTGAACAGGCCGTGGCGTCCGGTCAGCAGGTAGCCCTCCAGCCAGCCCTGGCAGAGGTGCTCGGAGAGGACCTCCATCACTCGTCCGTCGGGCGCCAGGTGCTCGTCGGTGGGGAGGATCTCCGCCTCCCAGGTGCGGTCCGTGGCCTCGAGCACCGCGTCGAGGCGGTTAGACGCCGTCTCGTCGGGGCCCATGATCCGAAAGTTCTCGGGATTGCGGATGATCACGTCGCGCAACCATCCGCCGAGCACGCGGGTCGCCTCGCTGGTCACCGTTCCCGGCGCGGGCACCTCGACGGCATAGTCGCGAAAATCGGGCAGATCGAGCGGGCGCGTGAGCAGGCCGCCGTTGGCGTGCGGACTGGCACCCATCCGCCGATCACCGCGCGGCGCCAGGCCGCGCAGTTCCCCACGGACGGCCCCGTCATCGTCAAACAGCTCCTCGGGGCGGTAGGAACGCATCCAGCGCTCGAGGATCTGCACGTGATCAGGGTGCTCGGCCAACTGCGACAGCGGCACCTGATGCGCCCGCCAGGTTCCCTCGATCGGTACGCCGTCGACCTCCTTGGGCCCCGTCCACCCCTTGGGGGTCTCGAGCACGATCATCGGCCATCGCGGCCGGCGCAGGTCACCGTCCTCCCGGGCGCGGCGCTGAATCTCGGCGATCTCGTCGACGACCTCGTCGAGTGTCGCCGCCATCGCCTGGTGCACGGTCGCGGGGTCGTCACCGATGACAAACCTCGGGGCGTACCCGTAGCCGGTCAGCAGCGCGTGCAACTCGTCGTGTCCGATCCGCGCGAGCACGGTCGGGTTGGCGATCTTGTACCCGTTGAGATGCAGCACCGGCAGTACGGCGCCGTCGCGCGCGGCGTTGAGGAACTTGTTGGAATGCCAGCTCGCCGCCAGCGGCCCGGTCTCTGCCTCGCCGTCCCCGATCACGCAGCACACCAGCAGGTCCGGGTTGTCGAACGCCGCGCCGAACGCGTGGACGAGTGCGTAGCCGAGTTCCCCACCCTCGTGGATCGATCCGGGGGTCTCGGGCGCAACATGGCTGGGGATCCCGCCCGGGAACGAGAACTGGCGAAACAGCCGCCGCAGCCCGTCCTCGTCGAATCCCATCCGGGGGTAGACCTCGCCGTAGGTTCCCTCCAGGTAGGAGTTGGCCACCACGCCCGGGCCGCCGTGGCCGGGCCCGGTCACGAAGATTGTCTCCAGATCGCGAGCGCAGATCACGCGATTGAGATGGGCGTAGATCAGGTTCAGACCCGGCGTCGTGCCCCAATGGCCGAGCAGCCGCGGCTTGATCTGCTCCAGACGCAGTGGCTCGCGCAGCAGCGGGTTGTCGAGCAGGTAGATCTGACCGACCGACAGGTAGTTCGCCGCGCGCCAGTAGGCATCCAGTGCGCGCAGCTCGGCTCCCGACAGCGTTTTCGGCACCTCCGCGGGTGGTGGATGCGGGAGCAGCGCCGTCATCGTCAGGCGTCCTTGACGCAGTAGACGCCGTGATACGGCTGCCCGTTGGCCTCGGCGCCGGCGGTGACGCCCTGCATCTCGTTCTCGAACCCCGGAAACGCAATCGCTCCATCAGCGAACGTCTGGAGATAACGGACGATGGGCATCCGTTGCCGCAGTTGACTAGCGGGCATATGGGTGCCCGCCGCACTGGTTGGGGGCTACCGCACAGCGATTCATGAGCTCGGGCTCCTGGCGTTGGTTATCGCGAGGACGGTTGAGTCCCGCGCCAGCCGGCCAAGTGTCAGAGCCGAAAGAGAGCCTGCCGAGGTTTGGGGCGAGGCTGGTATCGATCCTACTCGGCTCGCAGAGCCACCGGTGACGATCCCGTGTCCCGCCGCGGTTTAGAATCTAACTGTGGCGCCAGGTTTTAACGAGCGACAGACCGAGCATCTGCGGGTCCTGATCGCCAACGAGCGCAAGGACCGGCTTGCGCTTGTGGCCCCGATCGTGATCGCCCTCGGTCATGAGGTCATCGCCCGCGAGATCGACGTCCAGGACGTGGGTCCGGTCACCGCCCGCGAACGACCCGACGTGGCGCTCGTCGGACTCGGCGCGAGCTCCCACCATGCGCTGGACCTGATCGACAAGATCGTCCGCGAGTCCGCCTGCCCGGTGATCGTGCTGCTGCACGCTCCCGACCCCGGCTTTGTCAAAGAGGCTTCCAAGCGAGGGGTTTTCGCTCACATCACCGACATTTCCGACGCCGACGTCGAGGGCTGGCAGAGCTCGATCGACATCGTGCTGCGGCGGTTCGCGGAATATCATGATCTCGAAGGCGCGTTCGGCCGACGCGCCCTGACCGAACGAGCCAAGGGCATTCTCATGGAACGGCACTCGGTCGATGAGGCCGCCGCTTTTGCCATGCTGCGCGAGCGTTCCCGCAGCGACAACCGCAAGCTGACCGATCTCGCCGCCGCAGTCGTCGACGGACACCGGCTCCTGCCCAAGCAGCCCTCGGAGCCCGAACCGGCCTGACGCGTCCGGGGCGATGTCCGGGGGCCGTAGCAACCTAGTCCTCACACCGGGTTCGGGCCCCGCGCGCACCCCCTCCCCTACCCTCCGGGCCGCCCCGGCCGAGCAGTAGCGAAGGCGCTGTCCGGCGGGCGATCTGAGCCCGCTGGATCCGCGGAGCGGTTGGGTCGGACCTTCGGAAGCCAGCTCGGCGTGCGCCCGCGCGCTGGTGCGCTCGGGCTATACTCGGCGCCCGCGCGGCTGTAGCTCAGTTGGCTAGAGCGTCTGCTTGCCATGCAGAAGGTCGAGAGTTCGAGTCTCTTCAGCCGCTTGACACGAAAGCCCCGCTCATGGCGGGGCTTTTTGTTGCCAAATTCGGACCCAGCCAGTAGCGAGGAAGGCATTTTCCGAAGCTCACTACGAATTCACTACGAGAACCCTCGGCCCACGAGCCACCCCTCGGCGGTCCTTGTCGCCGGTCCGGCACCCGAGTCCACGCGCTTCTTCGGACCACCAGACGCGCGATCGGGGCGCCGTGCTTCAGGAGCGGCGTCGGGAGCGAGTAGGCTGGGCGTTCTTGCCGGCTGGACCGCGCTGTGTGGCTGAGAGCTGGCCGCTGTCGAGATCGCCGTTATAGATCGCGCGGGCTTCGGCGAGCGTGCATCCAAGCAGCTCCTCGAGGGTCTCCACCGAGCCCTTGCCCATGTCGAGCACCTGCTGGTAGACGGCGAGCGTAAGTGTGGGGTCGGTGTGTCCCATCAGGTACATAGCGCGCCGCGGGGGCACATCGCACACCGCGAGGATTGAGGCGAACGTGCGTCGCAGCGAGTGCGGAGTCATCTGCGCGATCGGTAGGCGGCCTTCGGTGTCGAGTAGCTCGTTGGCCCGGTCGCGGATCGGCGTGAGTATTCGCGCACGAACGTTGTCCGGATCCTGGCGAGTGTCATTCCGTGTGGGGAAAGCTGGCTCTGTCGGCCCGCTCGGATAATGCCGTTGGTGTTCTCCCAATCGGGCGTGCAACGCTTGCACGATCGGAATGCTGCGCTCGCCGGCGTCGGTCTTCGTGGCAGACCGGGGGATGCGAACGCGCCCGCCGGCGAGGTCGAGATGCGGGCCGTCCAAGCCGCACAGTTCCGAGATGCGCGGACCGGCGAGGAACAGCGTTTCGACGATCACGCGACGGGGCACGTCGTTGCGGTTGCGAGCCCCCGGCGATCCGTTCCACAGTTCGCCGTGTCGTACCTTGCGGATGAGCGTGTCTGAGACGCCAAGCTCGCCCGCCAGCGCTAGCGCGGAGCGGCTCGAGCTGCGTATCAGCTCGACGCTCTCCCACGTGAGCCCGCGGTGCTCGGCCTCGATCAGATCCGCCGCGCGAAGGACCGCCGCTATCTGCTCGATTTCCAGAAACGAGCGCCGCGGCCGCTCGGCCTTAGGAGCGGCGGACTTCAACGCCGGAACCTCTGCCACGAGAACCCCGCGTCTCTTGGCGTCGCGCAGCACGCGCTCCGCCGTGTCGAGCGCCTTCCGAATCGATCCGTTCGAGACCGCTCGTCGTCGCGCCTGGTAGGTCCGGCCGCTGCGGGTACTCACGGTGCCCATCAGAGGCGATCCCTCCGCGGCGGCCCGCTCGATTGCTGCGCGCTCCTCGCAGAGTTCGACCACGAGCTCGTCGGCAAGCGCGAAGTCGATGCGGTCAATGGGCACGGGGCCGAACTTGTCGATCACCACCGACAGACGCCATTGGAGGTCGCTGATCGTCTTTGACTCACCTTCAGGGTCCCCGGCCCTGACCTTCCGGCGGTGCAACCACTCCGACGCCTCCACCTGAAACGTCGGGCTTGGCTCGATCGCTAGGTCGAGCTCCGACCCGGTCGGTGGAGGGGTCCACTCGCCGCGATTGACCTTCTCCATCAAGAAGCGCTGCTCCTCGGCGGCGCGTTCGTCGTCCCAGCCGTCCCACTCGCCCCCGAGGTGCACGTAGACCTGCTGGTTTCGGTAGGAGAACGCGACTCCGTAGC
>JALYTU010000157.1 GCA_030854125.1 Actinomycetota bacterium
GTGTTCTCTCGTTTTGCCTCCCGCGATCTTGACCACTTCGCCGATCAAGCGCTGTCGGCGATGCGCAGCCAGTTCGGCGGTCACGCCGAGAAACCCGCCCCATGACCAGGGAGATCTGCCATGCATGAGCGCATCGCGATCCTGTTTGACATCGACGGCACGCTGATCATCACTGGCGGGGCGGGAGCCGCTTCGTGGCGGCTGGCGTTCGACGAGCTGTACAGCATTCCGGCTGACATCGGCAAGTTCACTGACATCGGCATGACCGACCCCGACGTGGGACGCAAGACCTTTGAGGCCGTGATGCATCGTCCACCCGAGCGCCAGGAGTTCACCCGCCTGCTGGAACGCCGGCTTTACTACCTGCACCAGACGGTGACCGAATCAGACGGCTATCGGGTACTGGCCGGCGTGCCCGAGCTTTTGCCCAAGCTGATCGATGACGGTTACCTGCTCGGGCTGGTGACCGGCAACCTCGAGGCCGCCGCGCACATAAAATTGCACCGCGCGCAGCTGAACCGCTTCTTCTCCTTCGGCGGTTACGGTTCTGACTCGACTGACCGCGGCGAGCTGACCAAGATCGCGCTCAAGCGCGGCTCGCTGGTCTACGGTGAGCCGATCACCCCGGAGCAGGCGATCGTGGTCGGAGACACTCCCCACGACGTGCAAGGCGCGCATGCCGCGGGGATGCAGTGCGTGGGAGTCGGCAGCCACCACTTCAACGTCGATCAGCTGCGCGAGTCGGGCGCCGACTACGCGCTCGCTTCGCTCGAGGAGGCACTGCCGCTATGACCGCCGACGGGCAGCAGCGGCTCTACATTCTTTCCTTCGATCACCGCGGCTCGTTTCAGAAGGGGCTGATGGGCATCGCGGGCGAACCGACAGCGCCGCAGCGCGATCGGATCGCCGAGCTGAAGACGATCATTTACGACGGGTTCGGGCGGGCGATCTCCGACGGCGCTCCTCGAGACTCATGCGGGGTGCTTGTCGACGAGGAGTTCGGCGCCGAGATCGCGCGCTCAGCCCGCGCAGACGGGCTGACGCTCGCGATGCCTGTCGAGCGCTCGGGTCAGGACGAGTTCGATTTCGAGTTCGGCGAGGGGTTCGCGGAGCACATCGAGGCGTTTGATCCTCACTTCGCGAAGGTGCTCGTGCGCTACAACCCCGACGGCGACCAGGAGCTCAACCGCCGCCAGACCCAGCGGCTCGCGCGCCTGTCCGAATGGCTGCACGGGCACGATCGCAAGTTCCTGTTCGAGTTGCTGGTCCCGGCCACGGCCGCTCAGCTGGAGCAGGTCGCCGGCGACCAGGACGCCTATGACCGTGACCTGCGCCCCGCGCTCGTCGTGGGCACGCTCGAGCAACTTCAGGCGGCGGGTGTCGAGCCGCACATCTGGAAGATCGAGGGCTTGGAAGTGCGTGCGGACTGTGAGCGAGTGGTCGCTCAGGCCCAAGCCGGCGGACGCGAGGACGTGAGGTGCGTGCTGCTCGGGCGTGGGGCGGACCTCGCCCGCGTCGCGCATTGGCTGAAGATCGCCGCTCCGGTAAAGGGCTATATAGGCCTGGCGATTGGCCGCACGATCTGGTTGGAGGCGCTCACCGAGCACCTCGCCGGCCGCCTCGAGCGCGACGCAGCGATCACCCAGATCGCCGCCAACTACCGCCAGATGATCGACACCTATGCCGCCGCCGGGACCGCCCTCGAGCCCGTAACGCGAACCGTCGACAACATCACATGACAGGGACTGCGGCCGCCGCAGCCGATCCGCGCGCGATGGCGCCGGCCCGTCCGCAGGACCAGGTGCTGATCCTGTTCGGCGCCACCGGTGACCTGGCCAAGCGCAAGCTGCTGCCCGGCCTGTTTCATCTCGCCGTGGCGGGCATGATGCCCAAGCGCTACCGGATCGTCGGCTCCGGACGCCCCGACGGCGACCTGGACGCCGACGGGTTTCGCGCGCATGTGCACGACGCGCTGAACGAGTTCGGACGTCAAGAGCTCACTGACGAGAACTGGAAGCCGTTCGCTGACAGCCTGTCGTTCGCGCCAGCGTCCGCGAAGGAGCCGGACGCGCTCGTGCAAGCGGTGGCCCGCGCCGAGCAGGACCTCGGGGCCGAGCTGGGGCGGATGGTGTATCTGGCCGTGCCGCCCGACGCCTTCGCGCCGATGGTGTCGATGCTCGGCGCCTCGGGCCTGAACGATCGGGCGCGGTTGATCGTGGAGAAGCCGTTCGGGCATGGCCTGGCCTCGGCGCGCGCGCTGAACCAGAGCCTGCACGCCGTGTTCGATGAGTCCCAGATCTTTCGCATTGACCATTTCCTGGGCAAGGAGGCCGTCCAGAACATTCTCGCGTTCCGCTTTGCCAACGGACTGTTTGAACCGGTCTGGAATCGGCGGCACGTCGACTACGTCCAGATCGACGTGCCCGAGCGGCTCACGATCGAGGGCCGCGCCGGGTTCTTTGAGCAGACCGGCACGTTTCGCGACATGGTCGTCACCCACCTGCTGCACGTGCTGGGGTTCATCGCCATGGAACCACCCAATCGGCTCGACGCCGAGTCGCTGCGCGAAGCGACCGGGAAGGTGTTCGACGCGATCAAGCCGCTTGACCCCGCTCGGGCGATCTTCGGCCAGTACGACGGCTACCGCGCGGAGCGTGGCGTGGCGGTTGACTCGACGGTCGAGACGTTCGCCGCGCTTGAGGTGATGATCGAGAACGAGCGCTGGGCCGGGGTGCCCTTCCAGCTGCGGACCGGCAAGGCTCTCACCGAGAGCCGCCATACCCTCACGCTCGGTTTCAAGAAGCCCGCCCGGCGTATGTTCAAACGCTCTGACCACGACTCCTCCCCGGCGCGCCCGAACGAGATCTCCTTCGAACTCTCCGAACCCGGGGTCATCTGGGTCGACTTCCTGGCCAAGCAGCCGGGCGCGAGCATGAACCTCGGTGCCGCCTCACTGACCTTCCGCTACGGCGACTCGTTCGACATCGCCAACGAGCTCGAAGGCTACGAGCGGCTGCTCCACGACACGATGCTCGGCGACCACACGCTGTTCACCAGCGCCGACGGGATCGAACGGCTCTGGGAGATCTCAACGCCGCTGCTCCAACAGCCGCCGAGTCCGTTGACCTACGCACCCGGTTCGTGGGGCCCTGCCGGCGTCGACGAGCTGGTCGCCCCACACCACTGGCATCTGCCGTATCACTGACGGAAGGGTCTGCCGCAAGCGCTGGCGGATGCGATCGATGGTCGGGGCCTTCAGCCGGGGACGACCTCGCCATCGACCTGCGGCGCCACTGCCGCATGCTCGCGCTCGGCCATCGGGGCCGGAGGAACGGGCGGCGGCGGGGCGGCCGCTGCGGCGGCCGTCTCGCGGCTCAGAAAGGCGCCGACCTCTCCGATCGTGCTCATCAGGGGTGCCGGGAACATGATCATCGAGTTCTTATCGACCCCGATCTCGACCATGGTCTGGAGGTTGCGCAGCTGCAGCGCGAGCGGGTGGGCCATCATCGTGTCAGAGGCGTTCCCCAGTTCGCCGGCCGCGAGCGCTTCGCCTTCGGCGGCGATGATCTTCGCGCGCTTCTCGCGCTCAGCCTCGGCCTGACGAGCCATCGCCCGCTGCATGCTGTCGGGCAGCTGGATGTCCTTGAGCTCGACGACTGTGACCTTGACGCCCCACTCCTCGGTCTGAACGTCGAGGATCTCGCGAATGTTCTGGTTGATCTTGTTGTCGGTCTCGGAAAGCGTCTCATCGGGGGTGTGGCGTCCCACGACGGCCCGCAGCGTGGTCTGGGCGATCTGATCGATCGCCGAGGACACGTTCTCGATTGCCAGGACGGATCGGACGGCGTCCTCGACGCGGTAGTAGGCGACCGCGGAGACATCGATGCTGACGTTGTCGCGGGTGATCATCCCCTGGGACTGGATCGGCAACGTGACGATCCGCAGCGACACTCGGTGAACGCGATCGATCAGCGGGATCACGAAGATCACACCGGGTCCGCGCGCGTCCGCGTCCTTGACGTGGCCGAGATGGAAGACAACGGCACGCTCGTACTCTTTGAGTACGAAGAAGCCAATCATGTCCTGTCTCTCTCGCCGGGTCCTCCGGCGCGGAGCTATTCACCGATCTCTCTCCTTTTCAGCGTCCTGGCGAACACATTTCTTACCTCGAGCGACGCCCACGGCTGAGCCCGCGTACATGACCCTGGAAGCGCCCGGCGTAAGACCTGCGGGCGAAGCAACGCTAGGTCTATACGTGCCTGGAGTTTCCCGGCCCCAACCAAAGGAGCACGCGATGAGCAAGCAAACCTTCGTGATCGTCGGCGCGAGCCTAGCCGGCGCCAAGGCAGCCGAGACGTTGCGCGAGCTGGGCTTCGAGGGCCGGGTGGTCCTGATCGGCGCGGAGGCCGAGCGTCCCTACCAGCGCCCGCCGCTGTCCAAGGACTATCTGAGCGGCAAGGTGGGCCTGGAGAAGGTCTATCTCCACGCGGAAGGGTTCTACGAGAGCCACGAGATCGAGCTGCGTACCGAGACGACGGTCGAGCGCATCGACCTGGCGGCCTCGGAGGTCGTGCTCGCGGGCGGCGAACGGCTCGGTTATGACCGGCTGCTGCTGGCGACCGGCGCCGAGCCGCGGCGGCTGTCGCTCCCGGGAGCGGATCTCGAGGAGATCTACTACCTGCGCACGCTGCCTGATTCGCAGCGGCTGCGTGAGCGGATCGGCCGGGGCGGCAAGCTTGTCGTCGTGGGGGCGGGCTGGATCGGATGCGAGGTGGCGGCCGCGGCCCGCCAGGCAGGCCTCCAGGTGACGGTGATCGACCCGAACTCGGTCCCGCTCGAGCACGTCCTCGGCGCCGAGGTAGGCGCGATCTACCGCGACGTGCACACCGATCACGGTGTGGAGATGCTCTTGGGCGCCGGCGTTGAGGCGTTCGAGGGCGACGGCCGGGTGGAGCGCATGCGCCTCTCCGATGGCCGGGTGATCGACTGTGACTTCGTCGTGGTGGGGATCGGCGCGACGCCACGCACCGCTCTGGCGGACGGCACGAAGATCGTGGTCTACAACGGGCTGCTGACCAACAAGTACCTCGAGACCGAGGTTGAGGGCATCTTCGCCGCCGGCGACGTCGCCAACGCCCGCCATCCGCTGTTTGGGGGGCTGCGAGTCGAACACTGGTCAAATGCGCTGCATCAGGGGCCGGTTGCGGCGCGCAACATGCTCGGCGCCGCCGACGCGCATGACCCTGTGCTGGACCATCCGGTCGCCTACGATCGGATCCCGTACTTCTACTCTGATCAGTACGACGTTGGGATGGAGTACAGCGGCTATGCCACCGATTGGGACGAGGTCGTCTTCCGCGGTGACGTGGCCGGCCGCGAGTTCATCGCCTTCTGGCTCAAGGACGAGCGGATCCTGGCGGGGATGAACGTCAACGTGTGGGATGTGCCCGAGCAGATCCAGGCGCTGATCCGCTCGCATCTGCGGGTCGATCGCGAGCGTCTGGCAGACCCGGGCACGCCGCTGACCGAGCTGGCCCCGGAACGCGAGGTGTCGCATGTCGAGCGCTGACTCACCACTCAGCCTGGGGCGGCGGCTGACACGCTCACAAGGATGGCTCGATGGGGTCGCCGAGCGGCTTCAGCCGCCGATCGGCCAGGCCGTCAGGGGTCGTCCGTGGCTACACAACCTGCTCGACGGCACCTGGCTGGGGGCGCCGCTGCACCCCGCGCTGACCGACGTTCCGGTCGGCGCCTGGACCACCGCTTTCGCGCTCGACGCCGTATCAACGGTCACCGGGTCGCGGCAAGCGCGCGCGGCCGCCGACGGTGCCCTCGCCGTCGGGATCGCGGGCGCCGTGCCGGCCGCGCTGACGGGCGCGTCGGACTGGCAGGATCTGACCGGCGAGTCGCGGCGGATCGGCACGCTGCACGGGCTGCTCAACACCGTCGGTCTGACGCTCAACGTGGCGTCACTGGCCTGTCGTCGTCAGAACGACCGTGGCAAGGGCCGCGCGCTGAGCGCTCTCGCGCTGGCGATCTCGGGGACCGCCGCCCACCTCGGCGGAGAGCTGAGCTTCGGACTCGGGGTCCGGGTCAACCAGACCTTCGCCGGCGCCCAGCCGACGGAGTTCACGACGGTGTCAGATCAGGGCTCGCCGCCACTCGAGGCCGGCGGGCTGCGGCGAGTGGAGCTAGACGGCACGGCTGTGCTCCTGGCTCGCGCGCAATCAGGGCGGCTGTGCGCGATCGCCAACACGTGCAGCCATCTCGGCGGACCGCTCGACGAAGGGACACGGGAGGGCGACGTCGTGACGTGCCCGTGGCACGGCTCGCGCTTTGACATCTGCACCGGCCGCGTGATCGAGGGCCCCGCCGTGTTCGCCCAGCCACGCTATGAGGTGCGCGAGCAAGACGGCGAGATCCTGATGCGCACGGCCTCGGACCTGTGAGCGACAGTCTCGGTCGGCTCGAGGCCGTGCTCTGACGCGTCGATTGCGAGTAATTCATCGATGAGGGCAAGCGCCGCAGCATGTGACTGGTCGGTGTGCTTGTGGACCGCGCACACGGCGTGGGATCCGAGCGCGTCGATCGGTCGCCGGTGGAGGGACACCAAGCGCAGCGGGCCGGCAGCCAACGACGTATCGCCCGGCGAGACTCGGCTTCGGCTGCCCACTCCGCCAACGGTCAGTCCGGGCGCACTCGATCTCGTGGCCCGAGCGGCTGCCGACGACCGTTGCCGCGT
>JALYTU010000788.1 GCA_030854125.1 Actinomycetota bacterium
CTGCTGTACCGGAGCCGCTCGCGAACCTTTACAACAGCAATGACGACCGGAACTCAGCCGACACATACGCCGCTACGGCGTCGCCGATGCTCTGCTCGGTGATGTCGACACGGAACGTGTCAAGTCAAATGAGACGTTCGTACGGTTATGCGCTCTGTTGTGCTGATTCGGGTTCTCTGCGTTTGGCGGGGTCGTTGATCCACGCCTGATCGGGGATCTTGGGCGGGCGGGGGCGGCGGGCGAAGCGTTCGGGGTGGCGGGCGTATGCCTCGTTGAGCGTGACGGCGCGCTGGTCCTGGACTTGGCCGGCGGTGCCGAAGTGCACGGACGCAGGCGTGTGCAGCCCGATGCCCGAATGGCGATGCTCATGGTTGTAATAGGCAATGAATGAGTCGAACCACTCGCGTGCGTGGTTCAGGGAGTCGAACCGCGCCGGGTAGTCGGCCATGTACTTCGTGGTTTTGAACTGGCTTTCGCTGTACGGGTTGTCATTCGAGACCTTGGGGCGTGAGTGCGAGCGCGTCACGCCCAGATCGATGAGCAACTGCGAGACTTTCTTGCTGGTCATCGAGGTGCCGCGGTCCGCGTGCAGGTGCTCGGGGGCGATGCCGTTGCGTTCGACGGTCTCGCTGATCAACTCCTCGGCGCGCTCGGCCGATTCGGCCATCTCCACGGTGTAGCCGACGACGTAGCGGCTGAAGATGTCGATGATGACGTAGGCGTGGTACCAGATGCCCTTGTCTGGTCCGGCCAGTTTGGTGATGTCCCAACTGAAGACCTGCGAGGGGGCGGTGGCCACGAGTTCGGGGATGGACTTGGCGGCGTGGGTGGCCTGGCGGCGGCGCTCGCCGGTCTGGCCCTGGGCCTCCAGGATCCGGTACATCGTGCGCACTGAGCAGTAGTAGCGGCCCTCGTCCAGTTCGCGCGCCCAGATCTGGGCAGGTGCCAGTTCGGCATAGGCCGGGCTGTTCATCAGTGCCAGGATCCGCGCGCGCTCCGCCGGAGCCAGAGCTGAGGGCGGCGAGGGGCGCGGAGCGCGCTCGCGCGGCGGGGGCGGGTTGAGCCGACGGTAGTGCGTGGCCCGTGAGCGACCGGTCAGCCGGCAGGCCGCAGTGGTGTTCAACTCCCGCTCCAGCGACTGGAAGAGCTCGTCGGCGACCTGCTCGGCCTCGGCTTTCAGCCCGCACTCTTGGAGAGCAGTTCCAAGAGTGCGGAAGCTTTTCCCAGCAGCTCCAGGGCGGCGTCCTTCTGCGCCAGCTCCCGTTCCACGACGGCCAGCCTCTTGCGCAGCCGCTCGGCCTCGGCTGCTTCGGCGGGCCTCTTGGGGCGTGCGGGCGAGGTCCGCCGGTCGGCGAGCGTGGCCATCGCTCCGGCGTCTCGCGCGGCCCGCCACTCGATGATGTGCGAGTGGTACAGCCGCTCGCGGCGCAGGACCGCGCCCTTCTCCCCGCTGGGGGCGGCATCGTACTCAGCGACGATCCGCAGCTTGTATTCCGCCGTGAACGTGCGCCGCTTCGGCCGCGGGGCCGGGTCGGGCTCGGGGGCTGTGCGTGAGGTGGTGGTACTGGAAGCCATGCCGGGAATCTCCTGTCTCGCCCATCCAGACTAACCCGGACGAACCGGACGTCTCAGTCGAGACTGTCAGAGAGGGGGACGCCGGCGCAGGATGCCGTGCATGCCAGGGACAGGGTCGTGACCAGTATACGAAGCCCCAGTGAGGATGTACCGACCCGCGTCACCCGGCGACATCCACGAGGCCTCGTCCGTTCCTGTAGAGGTATGGAAGCCACGTGTGCGGCTTGCCCTGGCCGTGGAGCGGGTCCAGGTAGTCGTAGGTGTGCTCGTCCCAGGTGCTCTCCGGTAGCGCGCTTCATGCGATCGATCAACGCGTCTCCAAGCAATCCGTTCCACTGAGCGATCCAGCCATGCGGGTGGGTCCACCACATCGAGGTCCAGTGACGGGTGTAGCGGTTGTAGCTGTATCCCGCGTAGTACTCCCCGGAGGGGATGACTGCTGCAACCCTTGCCAGCGGAAGAAGCAGCGGCCGTCGAGGTTGTCGTTGAGCCAGGGGGACTCCATGGAC
>JALYTU010000789.1 GCA_030854125.1 Actinomycetota bacterium
ATCGTGCTCCACCTCACCCGCTCGCTGCAGATGTTGGTAGAGCAGATCCGCGAGCTCGAGTCAGAGATCGCCGACGCGCTGGACGCCCATCCCGACGGTGAGATCTTCCGCAGCTTCTTTCGCTCACGCGACTCGGTCATCTGCGCCGCTACCTTGCTCTCAGAGATCGGCGACTGCCGCGGGCGCTACCCCCACCGTGACGCGATCGCCGCCGACGGCGGCCAAGCGCCCGTCGCGGTCGAATCCGGGAAACGCCGCAACGCGACGTTCCGCTGGGCGTGCAACAAACGCCTACGCAACGCGCTCTCCACACTCGCGCACAACACCCGCCGCTGGAACCCCTGGGCCGCTGACCGCTACGACAACGCCCGCCAGCGCGGACATAACCACCGCCGCGCCCTACGCACCCTTGGCCGCGCGTGGGCACCGATCATCTGGCGCTGCTGGCAGAACCGCACCCCGTATGACCCCGAGCGCCACACCGGGCTACAGCAGCACATCACCGTCACCATCCCCGACCCGTCAGGCCCCCGGCCCGACGTCCCTACCACCCAGCGGATGGCCAGCGCCGCTGTCACCTCACAGGCGCGCCGCAGGCCCGAGCGCGCCGCGCTTGACAGCCAGCCGCCAGCCGCTATTTCGATCGGAGCTTGACACAGGACGTCTTTCTCGCCCGAGCTGGCGCCTCCCTTCAACGGTGAGATCGAGCGCCTCAACCGCGCGTTGCGGGGTTGGAGCAACTACGACGAGCTCAGACGAGACTGGCGCCGGCACCACACGCTCGCGGAGACGGACCGAATGCACCACAGCGCGGTTCAAGGAGCTCAATTACGCCGATGAGATCCAGTTCTGCCCGCCGACAGCGACGCGTGGGCCTATGGCTCGGGCCTTGTGTCGTCCTGGCCGTACTACGGCCTCGGGATGCCGCTTGGCCATCCGAGTCAGCCGATCTTCTCTGATCGTGTGCCGGCCGGGGAGGTGAAGGTGCGCCGGGGGGCGGCCAGGACTAAGCTCAGCAGCCCGCTCGCAGGCGGGGCGCTGATCGCTGTCGGGTGCTACTGGGTGAACGGCGCGCGGTTGATCGCGGGTGAGCCCGCGCGTGTTACCGCTGAGCAGCAGCAGGGGCCGTGATGGCGTCGACACCGCGTTGGTCGCGACGATGCACTTCTCGGGCGACACGCTCGCCCACGTGTGCGCGAGCGGGATGGCCTTGCCAACGTCGGTGACAATTTTGGGGGGTCCGTGTCGAAGATTGGGGACGTAAGGATCATGATTGCGGAGGAGTACGGACGGCTGTCGGGTCTGTCGGCCGTAGCATGACCGGTGAGATGCCTTCTTCATGAGTTCTGCCGCGCAGCCTCGTCCACCTGGGGGCGAGTCCGAACCGGGTCCTGTCGTCGTCGATGGCACCGCAGTTTTTGGGCAGGATGGCGAGGAGGGTGCTCCGTCGGTCCCGGCTGAGGCTCGCGGGGAGCTGTTGGCGCTGAAGTCCGGGGCGGCGTTCGTGTGCGTGCGTCCTGATGGGGATATCCGTGCGGGGCCGGTGTCGGGAGAGGGTCTGTACGCGCGTGACACGCGCCATCTCTCAGAGCTGCGGCTCTCCGTCGGCGGCCGGCAGCCGGTTTTGTTGTCCTCGGCGGTCGTGTCCGGGCACCATGCGGTGATCAACGCCACGAACGCGACGCTGACTGGAGCGGCCGGGACAGTCGCGCAGGAGACGATCAACATTCGGCGTACCGTGGTGATCGGCGAGCGCCTGTATTACGAGGTGCGCCTGCAGAGCTTCTGTCCCAGCACGGTTAGGACGACTGTGGAGCTCGTGCTGGCAGCCGATTTTGCCGACGTCTTCGAGGTCCGGGAGGTCGGGCGGCGCAGCGGAGGCCAGACGCTCGCACCGAGCTTCCGCGACGGCCGGCTGTCGTTTGTGTACGTGGCGAAGGACGGTCAGCGTCGCACGACGACCATCGGGCTGAGTCCTGCTCCGACCCGGGTCGACTTCGACGGTCAGCGGGGACATGTCGTCTGGGAGGTGGAGCTCCCCCCGGCACAGCCATGTGCATTGTGTGTCACGGTCGAGGCCGACG
>JALYTU010000790.1 GCA_030854125.1 Actinomycetota bacterium
GCAACAGTAGCTCAGCGAGGCGTTCGGTGGGCTTATAGAAGCCGAGGCGTTTGCGGGGTCGGTCGTTGAGTTCGTCGGCGACGCGGTCGAGGTCGAGCTCGCTCACGGCTTTGAGGTCGGTGCCCTGAGGGAAGTACTGGCGCAGCAGTCCGTTGGTGTTCTCGTTGGTGCCGCGTTGCCAGGGGGCGTGTGGGTCACAGAAATAGATGCCGATGTCAGCCGCGACACTCACCTGTTTCCAGTCGCGCATCTCGGCGCCTTGGTCCCACGTCAGTGAGCGACGCAGCGTGTCAGGCAGCGTCTGGATCTTCGTGGCGAGCGCTGGCGCGACCTGCTCGGGTTTGTAACCGTCAGGCAGGTGCACCAGCATCGCGTAGCCGGTCGTCCGTTCCACGAGCGTGCCGATCGCCGTCTGGTTGTTCTTGCCGATCAACAGATCGCCCTCCCAGTGTCCGGGCACCGCGCGATCGTCGGCCTCCTGCGGGCGCTCGGCGATGTTGACCATGTCCGGGATGCGGTTTTTGCGAGTGCCGGGTTTGCGGCCCGGGTGGCGAAGCTTGCGCCCGGTGCGAAGACAGGCGGTCAGCTCACGACGCAGCGCGCCGCGGGAGGTCACATACAGTGACTGGTAGATCGTCTCGGTCGACACCCACATCTCCGGGTCATCGGGAAACTGCAACCGCAGGCGCCCAACGATCTGCTCGGGAGAGTAGCGGCGCTCCAGGTCTGCCTCGACGATCTCACGCAGCCGCTGGTTGACCGCAAGCTTCGCCGGCTTGGGGCGGCTCGCGCGCTCCCACGCCAGCGCATGCGCCGTGGTCGCCCGATAGCCGCCGCGACGATCGGGGTTGCGGGAGAGCTCCCGCGAGACCGTCGACGGTGAACGACCCAGGCGCCTGGCGATCGCGCGCACTGTCTCGCCGCCAGCGCGGCCCAGCGCGATCTCCTCGCGCTCTGAGAAGGTCAAGCAGCGGCCCTTCAGATGACGACCACGACGAGGACGCACCCCGCCGGTCGCGGCCATCCACCGCTTGCCCTTCACCCGGTAGGTACCGACCGACTCCGCGGCGGCGGTGATGAACTCCCCACGCGCCAACGCATCCCAAAACGGATCCATCACCTCAGGCAGCATCCGCTCGCTGAACACAACCATCGACGCTCCGATCCTCGAGTTTGCCGGGGGGCATCCTCAAACGCGTCCCGGCCGCGATCGCCGTCATCGCCGTGGCTCTACGAGCTCCGGCTCGACGACGACCGCGTCCGGGCTGAGCGCCTCAGCCAGCTATCTGCCAGCCGTCAGCGAGAAAGCCCTGTTGCGATCACCGCGCGAACCCAAGGTTCCCGGACCGTACAGCGCCCCGTAGCGCAGTACGATGCCATCGGTCCAGCTGGCACCCGTCACCGCCCGCTCGAGATGCACAAGCGCCTCGAAGCTGCGCCGCATCGACGACACGGGATTTGCGTCGAGTTCGTCTGTCTCGGTCTTGACCGTCGCTCCGCTGCGAGGGAACGGCCACCCGGTGTAGCTCTGGGCCACAAACCGGCGCACCCCGATCGCCTGGCCGGCGACAGCAGATGGTCGGTGCCCTCTGTGCGCAGCCGGTTGGTCATCTCGAAGTCGCGATCGAAATGACGCATGTCCAGCGTCTCGGGGATCGCGGTCAGCTCGTGCACGATGACCTCCGGCTGCGCCTGCGCCACCGCGTCGGCCACCTGCTCGGCGACCAGCGCGTCGGCGAGCACCGCGGAAGCTCCCAGCTCGCTCAACGTCTCGCGCTTGGAGGCGCTACGCGCCATCCCGACGACCTCGTGGCCGGCCGCAATCAGCCGGGGGACCAACTGCCGTCCGATCGCGCCCGTCGCACCCGCCACCAGCACCTTCATCACAACCTCCTTCTCGCGGACTGTCCACTTCCTAGACGAAACCCAAGCCGCGCCCGTGACACCCTGATCACAGTCTCCGAGGAACTCGGGCCGGCTCACAGAGCAACCACGGGTCGTGTTTCTTTCGGGGTATTAGCTCGGGGTGGGGGTCGAGGTAGACCAGCCAGGGTTCATTGTGGGCTCGACGGACACCGACGT
>JALYTU010000158.1 GCA_030854125.1 Actinomycetota bacterium
CGGCGAAGGCCAGGCGCTCGAGCAGGTTGCTGAAGCCGGTGGATTCGAGCACGACGCTGACGAGGTCGGGACGGTCGGACTCATAGCTGCCAATCAGCTGCTGGGAGAGCACGATCTGCGCGTGCGCCTGGGCCGCCTCGAGCCTGAGCAGACGTTCGCGCGCAGCGACCAGCTCACTGCGCAGCCTCAGCAGCTCCAGACGCTTGGCGGTGAGATCGGTCTGCAGCCGGTTGACCTGTGCGGTCAGCGTCGCCACGCTCTGGCCGAGCCGGTTGACCCGGCGACCGGCGGCGCCGACCTGGCCCGATAGCGCCGAGACGCGTCCCTGGCCGGCCGAGATCCGCTGCTTGAGCTGACCGGTGCTCGCCGCCTGAGCCGGCGTCAGCGAGATCAGCGCCACCCCGAGAAGCCCGGCGGCGAGGAGCACCGCGCCGAGTGCCCGGAGGGCGCGGAGGGATGGCGTCAAGGGGTTCGGCATCGGCGGGCTGTGCGCGGCCGCGGGCCGGACCGGCGCCGCTTGCCTCGCTCACACTCAGAGAGCGCGGACGCTAACACGGGACCCCTGCAGCTCCAGGGACTTCACGCCCGTGCACAGGATCCTGCACGGGCAGGGCCCGACGTATCGAGGCCGACTGACGGGACGCACGAACGTTTCAGCCGCGGGTGATCTGGACGACGTGAAGATCCCGCGGCGTGCCGTCGGCCCGCAGCCGCTTGGCGCGTCCCGCGCGCAGCTCGCCGAGCTCCATGCGAGCCAGCAAGGTGTCGGAGACCAGCACCTGGGTCGGCTTGGCGGCCGCGCTCACCCGCGCGGCGATGTTGACGTCCACCCCGAGGTAATCGCCGCCGAGCCTGCGCGGCGAGCCCCAGTGCACGCCGGCGCGCATCCGCGGGATTCGCCCTTCCCGGTCGAGACCGGCCACCGCCGCCTGCGCCTCGAGGGCCGCATCCACGGCCGCTCGCGGGGCCAGGAAGGTGGCCATCACGCCGTCGCCCAGCCGCTTGACCACCCGGCCGTCATGAGCGGTCACCGCGCCCTCAACGCTCACGCCGACGTCGCGCAGCAGCTCCAGGGTCGCCGCATCTCCGGCCTTCAGCGCCCAACTGGAGAACCCGACCAGATCCGTGAACAGGATCGCCATCTCCATCGGGCCATGACCACGGCCGGTCGCCTCCGACAGCGATTGCCAGACCTGCAGTCCGGCCAGCCCCAGTTCCTGCACCAGGCTCCCGCGCTCGGGCTGCAGCGCCGACACCCCACGGGCCACGACCTCGACCGGGTCCCCACCCGCCGTTGACAGCACGTCGCCGAAGCGCTCATCCCCGGGCAGCTCGCGCCGTAGACGGTCGGCCGCGTTGAGCAGACTCGGCTGCGCGTCGACCCGGGCCGCAAATCGCCTCAGGCGCTTGGCACGCGACGGCGGCGTGGCATCGCTAGGCGGGCCGTCGAGTCCGCCGGAGGGCTCGGTGTCGTGTGGTGCCATGACGTCTCGGAATGCTGCGGGACCGAAGTGGCGGGAGCAGGATTCGAACCTGCGAAGGCTGAGCCAATGGATTTACAGTCCATCCCCTTTGACCGCTCGGGAATCCCGCCAGGGCGGCGCTGAGTGTAGCGGTGGGCGCCGGTCATCCACAGGCTCGCCGAGCTGCATCCGCGCTCGACTCAGGAGGCGTCGCGGAGCCGCTGGGCCTCGGGGAGCGCCTCGAGCTTCTTGAGCGTGTGGTTCTCGATCTGGCGGATCCGCTCGCGGGTCACGTTGAAGGCACGGCCGACCTCCTCCAGCGTGCACGGCCGCTCGCCGGTGAGACCGAAGCGCATCTGGATCACCTCCCGCTCGCGGGCGGGTAGCGCGGCGAGCGCCCGGCCCAGGTTTTCCTGGCGCAGGTGTTCGGAGGCCAGCTCGAACGGCGACTCGGCGGTCTGGTCCTCGACGAAGTCGCCCAGCGAGGAGTCGTCCTCCTCACCGACCGGCTTCTCGAGCGAGATCGGCTGCTGCGCCATCCGCAGCACCTCGCGGACCTCGCGCGCGGTCGTGTCGAGCTCGCGCGCGATCTCCTCGGGGGTGGGCTCGCGGCCGAGCGTCTGGACGAGCGCGCGCTCGACGTGCACGACCTTGTTGAGCTTCTCGACCATGTGAACGGGGATCCGGATCGTGCGGCCCTTGTCGGCGATCGCCCGCGTCACCGCCTGACGGATCCACCAGGTGGCGTAGGTGGAGAACTTGTAGCCGCGCCGGTAGTCGAACTTCTCAACCGCGCGGATCAGGCCCATCGACCCCTCCTGGATCAGATCCAGGAAGGTCAGGCCGCGGCCGAGATAGGACTTCGCGATCGAGACGACGAGACGCAGGTTGGCCTCGATCATCTGCTGCTTGGCGCGCATGTCCCCGCGCTCGATGCGCCGCGCGAGCAGCACCTCCTGCTCGGCGGTGAGCAGGCTCACTCGCCCAATCGAACGCAGGTATAGCCGCAGCGAATCCAGACTCGGCTCGACGGTGAGGTCGACCTCGACCTTCTTGCGCGGCTCGCGCTCGGAATGCTCGGAATGCTGCGCGTTGGCCTCGACGCTGCCGCCCTCCGAGCGGGCCAGACGGCCGTCGGCGTCCACCACGGCGATGCCCTGTCCGTCGAGGTAGGCGTGCAGCTCCTGCACCTGCTCCTTGGTGACCTCGACCTCCTCCAGGCAGGCCTCGATCTGAGCAAAGGTCAACACCCCCCGCTCCTGTCCCTCGGCGATCAGCGGGCGCAGCTCGTCCAGTTCGACGATCGGCGCCTCATCGCTCAACAGAACGATCTCGTCAACGCTCACAGCCCCTGAGCTCCTCTCGGCGGTCTCGACGTGCCCGGAAACGTTTCCCGAGCTTCCTCGCACTCGTAACGCTTGATACGACCGTCAAAGTGATACCACACTGTGGCCGCCTCACGGCGGCTGGTCTCGCCCGGTCCGCGCTGCGACCCCTCTACTCTCTGTGGGGCCGGCCGCAGCAAAGCTGCCTGGGCTGATCGGCCAGGTGGATCCGAACGGAGACAGATGACCCAACTTCCCCCCACCGTCAGTGCGCTCATCGACGTCCAGGCGCAGAGCCCTCCGCTGTCCCTGAGCCTCTCGCGCGTCGGTGTGACCGGCGTCGAAAAGGTCGTGCGCCTGCGCCAGAGCGGCTCCGAACAGCTTTTCTCAGCGCGCTTTGAGTGCGTCATCGAACTCGGGCCCAACCAGAAGGGCGCGCACATGTCGCGCTTTGAGGAGGTCGTGAACGAGGCGATCGGCGAGGTCGTACTCGGGGACGTCACCTTCAAGGCCGAGACCCTGGCCGAGCACATCGCCCAGCTCGTGCGCACCCGCCAGGGCGCGCGCCGTGCCGAGGTCAGCGTCGAGGCGCGCTTCCCCGAGCACAAACCGGCCCCGGTGTCGGGGATCAACACCCAGGAGCTCTACACCCTGCACGGCGTCGCCGTGGCCACCGAGCTCGGCACCCGGCGGCTGGTCGGGGTCACCGCCCAGGGCATCACCGCGTGCCCGTGCGCCCAGGAGCTGATCTCCGCGAGCGCGCGCGAGCGTCTGCAGGACGACGGCTTTGACGAGGACCAGATCGAGCGCATCCTTGAGGCGGTGCCGGTGGCCACCCACAACCAGCGCGGCCTGGGCACCCTGTACGTCGGCTGCACCGAGCTGTGCGAGGACGAGATCGAGGCCGCCACCCTGCTGGAGATCGTCGAGGGCTCGATGTCCTCGGAGATCTACGAGCTGATGAAGCGCGCCGACGAGGCGCACGTGGTCGAGAAGGCCCACCGGCGCCCGCGCTTCGTCGAGGACTGCGTGCGCGAGATGGTCCGGGGCGTGATCGATCGCCTCCCGGGGCTGGACGATCGCGCCTTCGTCTCGGCGCGGCAGGTCAACCTCGAGACGATCCACCAGCACAACGTGGTCGCCGAGCGGTTCGGCACGCTGGGCGAGATCCGTCACGAGCTCGACACCGGACACCCGAGCCCGGATCAGACCAGCCTGGCCGGCTGGCTGAGCGCGCCCGTCTGACCCGCCTGAGTCAGACGCCCGCGCGCGGGGGCTCTGCGGCCGCGCTGGAGAGACGGCGGCGCAGGCCGAAGAAATAGTCCGCGCCCGACAGCACGGTGATGGTGACGGTCACGTACACGAGCGCGGTGATCCACGCCGAGCGCTCGTCGACGGCGATCAGGGCCATCACCATCAGGACCTGGGTCGCGGTCTTGAGCTTGCCGAACGAGCTGGCCGAGATGACCACGCCCTGGCCGGCGCCGGCGGCCAGGCGCAGCGCGGTCACGGCGAACTCGCGGCAGATGATCACCATCGCCACCCAGGCCTGCAGCCGGCCGAGTGAGACCAGCGCGACCAGCGCCGCGATGATCAGCAGCTTGTCGGCGATCGGGTCCATCAGCTTGCCGAAGGTGGTGATCGAGTTGCGCGACCGGGCCAGATACCCATCGATCGCGTCGGTGACCGAGGCGACCGCGAACACGACGGCGGCCAGCAGGTCGCCCCCGCCGGTCTTCTCCAGCAGTGCGACGACGAGCACGGGCACGAGCAGGATCCGCACGACGGTGAGGACGTTGGGGACGTTGAGCGGGACCATCGCTCGCATACGCTAGAGACTGTCCAGCCACCGCGGAAGAGCCGCGAGGAGATTCTCATCTGGCCCGGCGCGGGCCGGGTCACTGCCCGCGCCGACCAGATGAGCCGGGTGGGGCGCTACGCGTCCGAATGCTGATCGGTGCTGCCCAACGGTGTGTCGTCGTCGGCATCGGGCATGAACGGGAGCTTGTGCTTGGCCTTGCTCTCGTCCTGACGCTCGATGTCATTCTCCAACGTCTTGTCTTGGTTCTCGTCACGCTCTGTGTAGGTCATATCGAGAGACTACCCACGATCGCCCGCGATAATCCTCGGGACGTGCGCGCCGTCCTTCTCGACGCCCCCGGCCGGCCGCTGCGCCCGGCGACCGTGCCCGACCCCCAACCCGGCCCGGGACAGCTGCGCCTACGCGTCCGGGCGTGTGGCGTGTGCCGGACCGATCTGCACCTGCGCGACGGCGAGATCGAGGTTCCCCGGCGGCCGCTCATCCTCGGCCACCAGATCGTCGGCGAAACCGATGACGGGCGGCGGGTTGGGGTGCCGTGGCTGGGCTGGACGGATGGCAGCTGCCGCTACTGCACGGCCGGCCGCGAGAACCTGTGCGTCGGCGCGCGCTTCACCGGCCGTGACATCGACGGGGGCTTTGCCCAGCTGACCGTCGCCGACGAACGCTTCTGCCTCCCCCTGCCTGACGAGCTCTCCGACGTCCAGGCCGCACCGCTGCTGTGCGGCGGGCTGATCGGATACCGGGCGCTGCGCTTCGCCGGGGACGCCGGCCGGCTCGGCCTTTACGGATTCGGCTCGGCGGCGCACATGATCTGCCAGCTCGCCGTGCACCAGGGGCGCGAGGTGTACGCGTTCACGCGTCCCGGCGACCGACGTGGTCAGGCGTTCGCACGGTCGGTCGGCGCGATCTGGGCGGGCGCCGGCGACGAGCTTCCGCCGCAGCAGCTCGACGCGGCGATCATCTTCGCCTCCGCCGGCGAGCTGGTCCCCACCGCGCTGCGCGCCCTCACCCCGGGCGGAGCGGTGATCTGCGCCGGCATCCACATGAGCGACATCCCCTCCTTTGCCTACGACGATCTCTGGCATGAGCGCACAATCCGCTCGGTGGCCAACCTCACACGAGCGGACGGCCGCGAGTTCCTGGCTCTCGCCCGCGAGGCGAAGATCGCCACCACCGTCACCACCTATCCGCTCGACGAGGCCGAGCGCGCGCTGAGCGATCTGCGCGACGGGCGCTTTGAGGGCAGCGCCGTGCTGGTGCCGTAACTTCGTGACGATCCCCCCGCAGCGCATGTTCTAGGGTGTGAGCCATGCCTCTCGTCCCCATGGTCATCGAGCGCACCGCCCGTGGCGAGCGCGAGTTTGACATCTACAGCCGACTGCTCAACGAGCGGATCATCTTCATCGGTTCGCCGATCGACGATCAAATCGCCAACCTGGTCGTGGCCCAGTTGCTGCACCTCGAATCACAGGATCCCGACAAGGACATCTCGATCTACGTCAACTCGCCCGGGGGCTCGATCTACTCGGGCCTGGCGATCTACGACACGATGCAGTTCGTCAAGCCCCAGATCTCGACCATCTGCGTCGGGATCGCGATGTCGATGGGTTCACTGCTGCTGACCGGCGGCGCCAAGGGCAAGCGCTTCTCGCTCCCCAACAGCCGGATCCTCATCCACCAGCCCTCCGCGGGCTTTGAGGGCCAGTCGACCGACATCGAGATCCACGCGCGAGAGATCCTCAACATCCGCAAGCGCACCGACGAGATCTACGCGCACCACACCGGGCAGACCGAGGAGCAGGTCCACCTCGATATGGAGCGCGACCGCTTCTTCAAGCCCGACGAGGCCGTCAAGTATGGGCTCATCGACCGCGTGATCGACAAGCACTAGCCGATTAGGTCGCGGGCGCCCGGCGGATCCGGCCCGAGCCCTCGCCGCGCGTCTCCGTCGGCTCGGGCATGACCGGTTTACTCAGCGCCCAGAACACCATCAGCGCGCCGAACACGAGCATGCCGATCCCGGTCCACAGGTCGATGTTGATCCCCGCCGCCTTGGTCTTGACCGCGTGCGAGCCGACGATTCCGAGCACGAGCAGG
>JALYTU010000159.1 GCA_030854125.1 Actinomycetota bacterium
CCGGCGGCCCGCGTGGTCTCCGAGCAGCCGGGCGGCGCGGCGCGGGCTGAGCCGGGCCCGCAGCGCCGAGTCATAGAAGCGCCGGTCTGACCACCAGTCACGCACGAGCGCCGCCGCCGTCCCGGGGCCACGGTCCACGAAGGCCGCATAGCCCTGCGCCTCGCGCCGGGCTCGTCGGTAGATCGCAGGCAGCGGATCGTGGGCGTGATCATGGGCGACAGCCAGTTCCGGGTCGATCAGGCACGCATAGCCGCGGTCAAGCCAATGCAGCGCCCACTCCTTGTCCTCGACTCCGGGCAGCCGGGCGGCAAACGGCCGCTCACGCCACAGCGAGGCCCGGAAGGCGCCCGCGCCGTTGGCATAGCCCCACTCCGGGCGCCGACGGGCCAGCGCCGCGTCCTGGCGAATCGGTGCGGTCAGCGGCTGACCGTCGGGCCCCCAGCTATCACCGCTTGTGCAGGCCAGCTCGGGGTCCTCCAGCGTCGCGCAGGCCCGCGCCAGCCAGCCGTCATCGGGCAGGCCCGCGTGCGCCGAGAGCGCCACGAGAACGTCGTGCTGGGCTCGCCGGGCACCGAGGTTGAGCGCCGCCCCGAACGAGAAGGCGCCGATCGGCACCACGGTCGCCCCGCGGGCCGTCGCGAGCTCCGGACTGCCGTCAACCGAGCCGGCGTCGACATAGATCAGCTGCAGCGCCTCGATGCCCGTCTGGGCCTGCAGCGCGTCCAGGCAGCCGGCCAGCTCGCCCGCCTCATCGCGGGCGCGGATGATCACGCTGACGCGGCCCCGAGCAGGCATGGCGGCGGCGAGCCTACCAGCGCCCGCGCGACGATAACGTGCGAGGCCGTGCTTGCCCCGTTCGCCAACGAGCCGGTCCTCGAGTTGCGGCGCGCCTCCGTGCGCTCCGGGCTGCAAGCGGCGCTGGAGCGTGTCGAGGCGACGCTGCCGCTCTCGGTCGGGGTGCAGATCGGCGGTGACAGCCGTTTCGGCGACGAGCTTGCCTCCACCGACCCGGGTCGGCCGGACCGGCTCGTCGCGCGCGCCGCGATTGCCCGCCCCGCCGAGGTGCAGGCGGCCGTTGAGGCCGCTGGTGAGGGACTGCTGACGTGGGGCCGGACCCCACCCGAGAACCGCGCCGGCGCGCTCATGAAGGCCGCGGCGTGGATGCGCGAGCGTCGGCTGGAGCTGGCCGCGCTGGAGGTCCGCGAGTGCGCAAAGCCATGGCTGGAAGCCGACGGTGACGTGTGCGAGGCGATCGATTTCCTCGAGTACTACGCACGGGCGGCGATCGAGCTCGGCCGCGGGCGTGAGCTTCTGCAGGTCCCCGGGGAACGCAACGAGCTGCGCTATGGGCCCCGGGGCATCGTCGCCGTCATCTCACCATGGAACTTCCCGCTGGCGATCGCGTGCGGAATGACGTCGGCCGCTCTGGTCACCGGCAACGCCGTCGTGCTCAAGCCGGCCGAGCAATCTCCGGCGATGGCCGCCCGGCTCGTGGAGGCGCTGCACGCCGGCGGCGTGCCCACATCCGCGCTGTCACTGCTGCCCGGTGAGGGTGAGGTGGGCGCCGCGCTCGTCCGTCACCCGAAGGTGGCAGCGATCGCCTTCACCGGCTCGCTTCCGGTCGGCAAGGAGATCGTGCGGGTCGCCGCGGAGGTCGCCGACGGACAACGCCAGTTCAAGTCCGTGATCGCCGAGCTGGGCGGCAAGAACTGCGTGATCGTCGACTCCGATGCTGACTTGGACGAGGCGGTGCCCGGGATCGTCGGCTCGGCGTTCGCGTTCGCCGGCCAGAAGTGCTCGGCCGCCTCCCGCGTGCTTGTCTGCGAGGCGATCGCCGACCAGCTGCTGGAGCGGATCGCCGGCGCGGCGAGCGTGCTCGTGGTTGGCCAGGCTGACACGCTCGGAACCGACGTCCCGCCGGTCATCGAGCAGTCCGCCCAGGAGCGCGTGGGGCGCTACCGGGCGATCGCCGAGCGTGAGGGCACGGTGGTCGCCACCGCATCACCGCCGGACGGAGCCGGCTGGTTCTGCCCGGCGACGATCGCCGCCGATCTGCCCGCGGACTCGGCCGTCCTGGGCGAGGAGATCTTCGGCCCCCTGCTCGCGGTTCAGCGCGTGCGTGACGTCGCGCACGCTTGTGATCTCGTTGAAGGGCTCCCGTTTGCGCTCACCGGAGGCCTGTTCACCCGCAACCCCGCCACGGTGCGCACGGTGCGGGCGCGGACCCCGGTCGGCAATCTGTACGTGAACCGCGGAATCACCGGCGCGATGGTCGGCCGCCAGCCGTTCGGGGGCAACCGCCTGTCGGGGACCGGGACGAAGGCCGGCGGCCCTGACTACCTGCTGCAGTTCGTCCAACAACTCGCGGTCAGCGAAAACACCATGCGCCACGGACTCGAGGTCTGAAACCTCAAGGCGGGGGTTGATTTCTGCGCCCGGACGGGCATGATGATTGTTAAGGTGGTGTTGTCCTTCGCAGCGGCGTGGCGGCTGGCTCTCGCGATCGCGTTCTGTCTGGCGATCTTGCTGAGCGTCTGTGCCCGCGCGCCCCGGCAGTCGGTGCCCGGCTCAGACCTCAAGCGGCTGGTGGTGTGCGCCCTGATCCTGTACGGCGTCGGGGGCCTGGCGTCGCTGACTCAGCACCCGGTGCTCGCCGGCTTGGTCTACGGCGCCGGGATCATCGTGTCCGCGCTCGCCGCCTGGCTGTCCCGCGGCCAGGACCACGGCGGCCCTCCGAACGATGAGGATCCCGAGAACGAGGAGCCGCCACCCGAGCCCGACGGACTCCCGAGACTGGAGTGGGCGCGCTTCGAGCGCGAGTTCCGCGACTACTCCGAGCGCCACCGGCGCGAGCCGACCCACGTGGGCTGAGCCAACCGGGCGATCCGGAGACGGCCGACGGACGGCCTCAGCCGATCGCGGACAGCAGCAGTCCGTGCACACGGGTCTCCCCGCTGAGCTCGGGATGAAAGGCAACCGCGAGCACGCGGCCCTGACGGACCGCGACGGGATGCCCGTCGACCTCGGCCAGCACTTCGACCCCTGCCCCGTGCTCGGCGACCCACGGCGCACGGATGAAGACGGCGTGGACGGGGCCGCCCTCGACCCCGATGATGTCCAGATCGGCCTCGAAGGAGCGCAGCTGACGGCCGAACGCGTTGCGCTCGGCGCGCAGATCCATGATCCCGAGGTGATCACGGTCAAGCATGATCAGGCCGGCGCAGGTCCCGAGGATCGGCATTCCCCCCGCGGTCAGCTCGCGCAGCGGTTCCCCCAGACCCTCGCGCTCGATGCCCAGCGTCATTACGGTCGACTCCCCCCCGGGAAGCACGAGCGCGTCCAGGCCCTCCAGCTGCGCGGGGATACGCACCTCGCAGGCGTCGGCGCCGAGCGAGCGCAGCGTGCGTGCGTGGGCCTCAAAGTCGCCCTGCAGGGCGAGCACGCCGACCCGCGGCGCGCGAGCCGCGTCCGGAGGCGACATCGCTACCAGCCGCGAGGGCTGAGCAGCTGCTCTGTCTCGAGCTTTGCCGTCTCGATGCTGTCCATCGCCCGGCCAAGACCGGTCGAGGCGGCGGCGACCCGCTGGGCGTCGCGAAAGTGCGTGGTGGCCTCGACGACGGCGCGGGCGCGGCGCTCGGGCTCCTCGGCCTTGAAGATGCCCGAGCCGACGAACACGCCCTCGGCTCCGAGCTGCATGACCAGCGAGGCGTCAGCGGGGGTGGCGATTCCGCCGGCACAGAACAGCACGACGGGAAGCCGGCCGTCGGCGGCGACTCGGCGGACCAGCTCCAGCGGCGCCGCGAGCTCCTTGGCCGCGGTGGCCAGCTCCTCGGGGCCGAGCATGGTCAGGCGGTTGATCTCGCCGCGGATCTTGCGCAGGTGGCGGACGGCCTCGACGATGTCCCCGGTGCCGGCCTCGCCCTTGGAGCGGATCATCGCCGCGCCTTCGCCGATCCGGCGCAGGGCCTCGCCCAGGTTCGTCGCGCCGCACACGAACGGGATCTTGTAGGCCCACTTGTCGATGTGGTTGGCCTCGTCGGCGGGCGTCAGCACTTCAGACTCGTCGATGTAATCGACCTCGAGCGCCTCGAGCACCTGCGCCTCGGCGAAATGTCCGATCCGGGCCTTGGCCATGACCGGGATGCTGACCGCCTCCTGGATGCCTTTGATCATCTCGGGGTCAGACATCCGGGCCACCCCGCCGTCGCGGCGGATGTCGGCCGGGACGCGCTCGAGCGCCATTACGGCGGCGGCGCCGGCGTCCTCGGCGATCTTGGCCTGTTCGGGCGTCACGACGTCCATGATCACGCCACCCTTGAGCATCTCAGCCAGGCCGGCCTTGACCGTGAAGGTCGCCTCGCTGCGGGCACTGTCGCCGTTGGCGCTCATGTGGCGAGTGTAGCCAGCACGCTAGCTTCTGCGACGATGAGCCCGGCCCCCCTCTTTGTCCAGGACGGCGGGGTCTACACCCCGGCCGAGATGACCCGCGGACCCTGGGATCCGGGTGCCCTGCACGGGGGTGCCCCAGCGGCCCTGTTCGCCCACATCCTCGCGGTCGCTCCCGCCGCGCAGGGCCTGCGTCTGGCCCGCCTGACCTGCGAGTTCGTCCGCCCGGTGCCGCTCGCGCCGCTGACCGTGACCACCGACGTAGTCCGCCGCGGGCGGCGCGTCGCGCTGCTGGACGGGGCGATCCTCGACCCCGACGACACCGTCGTCGCTCGAGCCCGGGCGCTGTTTATGTCCCCTTCGGAGCTCGACGCCGAGACTGCCCAGGCGCCCCCGTTTCCGGGCCCGCACGACGGTCGCGTCAACGACTTCGGCGACGGGCCGCCGATGTTCGTCACCCATGCGCTCGAGATCCGCTTCGTCGAAGGGAGGTTTCGGGCGGTGGGGCCATCCACCGCCTGGTTTCGCCTGCGCGGGCCGGTACTCGGTGATGAGCCGGTCCGGGGTGCCGAGCGGATCGCGGCTGCCGCGGACTTCGGCAACGGGATCGCGACCGAGCTCTCCTGGGAGGAGCACGTGTTCATCAACCCCGACCTGACGGTTTACTTCGAGCGCGACCCGGTCAGTGAGTGGGTCGCCCTGCAGGCCCGGATGTATCTGGCCCCCGGCGCGGTCGCGCTGGCCGAGAGCACCATCTGGGACGAGCGCGGCCGGATCGGCCGGGCGGTGCAGTCGCTGCTGGTCGGCCGGCGCTGACGGCGAGCCGACCGGGCTACTTCAGCCGGAAGGCCTTGATCCGCACGTCGTACTGCTGGGCGTCGCGCGCGTAGACCCCGTAGGCGAGCGCCTGGATGATCGACAACAGCGCGGTGTGCGAGCGGACGAAGGCCGGCGTGTTGGACGAGTAGTACAGACGGATGCGGGCCAGCCGCGCGACCTCTGACAGCGTCGCATCGGTGATCGCCAGCGTCCCGGCCTTGCGATGGCGGGCGAGCTTCATCGTACGCGTGATCAGCGGATGGGGACGGCCGGCCGAGAGGCCGATGACCAGGGTGCGATCATCGATCCGGCTCAGGCGGCCGAGTGCCTCCTGCGACGGGCTGGCGACGATCTCGGCGCGCAGGTCGAGCAGCATCAGCAGGTGACGCAGGTAGCTGGCGAAGAACGCCATCTGGTCGGTTCCTGCGATCAGGACCTTCTCGGCGGAGACGATCGCGTCGATCGCCGCCTCGAAATCCGAGCGCGAGAGCTTGTGCGCGGTGTCCTCGACGTTGACATGGTCGGCGGCCAGCGCGGCCTCGAATTCGGTGTGGTCCAGCGAGAAGAGTGGTGCCGTGGCGCCGATCGAGTCGGCGGCGGCGGCGGTCCCGCCGACGCGCCGGCGGTACTCGTCGCGGGCGGCCTGCTGGAGCTCAGGAAAGCCCTCGAAGCCGAGCGCCTGGGAGAAGCGCACGACCGTGCTCGAGGAGGTGTTGGCCCGGCGAGCGAGCTCCTCGGCAGTCTGGAAGGCGGCCTCGTCGAGATGATCGACGATGTACTGGGCGACGTCCTTCTGAGAGCGGGAGAAGTCGTCGAAGCGGGCGGTGATGTACGCCGAGAGGGCCTGGTGCCCGTGCGGCTGGTCGGCGAGGACGGTGGTCATGGAGGCGGGCTTCATCGGCAGGTGGCTGATTCGACACCCTCCGTCGTCGTTCCTTCCAAGCCGGTGACGATCTGACTCAGATTGGGCTTGATCGGCCGCCCGGCGAGGCTCGTTACCCCGTCTCGACGGTGCTCGGGGTGCTCTGGATGCGCCGCAGCGCGCGGCGGCGCAGCAGCCGCACGGTGAGCAGCGCCCAGGCGACGCCGGCGCAGACCAGCACGACCTGCACCCACGTGCTCGCCCCGGCCAGAGCGTGGCCGAACCAGTAGTACTCGAGCGCGTTGACCACCGCCCAGACCGTCGCAGCCGCGGCGCTCAGCGGCAAGAAGCTGCGCAGCGGCATCCCGCTCGCGCCGGCCACCAGGCCGCAGATGTTCCGCACCCCGCTGATGAACCGACCGGCCAGCAGCCAGCCCGCCCCGTGGACGGCGAACTCGCGCCGCAGACGCTGCACCCGCTCCGAGCTCTGCCGCAGTCGTGCGCCGAGCGACAACAGCAGGGTCTCCCCTCCCCAGCGTCCGAGCGCGAACCCGGCCGTCGTCCCGACCAGGGCGCCGGTCGCGCCCGCCGCGATCACGCCGGCGATCGGCAGCCCGTGGGCAGTGGCCGCGTACAGC
>JALYTU010000160.1 GCA_030854125.1 Actinomycetota bacterium
CAGGATTCCCAGGCCGCGACCGCTGGCGTGGGAGCTGGGGTCATCGGAGGCGACCACCACGCGGCGGATGCCCGCGGCGCGGATCGCGTCGGTGCACGGCGGTGTGCGCCCGCGGTGGCAGCAGGGCTCCAGCGAGACGTACAAGGTCGCCCGGTCGAGGTCCTGCCCGGCGGCGGCACGGATCGCCTCGACCTCGGCATGCGCTGAGCCGACCGCACGGTGAAAGCCCTCGCCGATCACCGTCTCTCCGTCGGCGAGCACGGCCCCCACCATCGGGTTGGGACTGACCTGGCCGCGGCCTCCCGCCGCGAGCTCGATGGCCCGCGCGAGATGAAGGCTGTCGATATCTGATCCGGTGACGCTCATCTTCTAGGGGGAGAATAGTTCGGCGCACATTTACCGCTGGTAATTCGGTAGACGCTGATCTCCGGTCCGGGCCGGGCGTACTGGGCGGGGTAGTAGTCGATCGACCAGTCAAAGCTGAACGGCACGGCGTGGCGGTTGCTCCCGAACGGGCTGACGTGGTACATCAGCTTGGCCCGGTTGGCCAGCGCGGAGTAGTAGGCGATCGCGTTGCGCGCCACCCGCGGCTGGGCGAAGGAGCGCCCGGCCTGCAGCGAGCCGATCACGACCCAGCAGTAGCCGCTTGACCCGTACTCGTCGAGCAGCTCGGGCCGCAGCGTGCGCTCGTACTGGTCCACGAGCACGAAGCGTCGTTGGCCGGCCGGCAGCAGGCGCCCCTGGGCGTCGACGTTGGTCAAGAACGTCGGGTAACGCTGCCAGCGAGCGCCGCTCAGCGTCCACGGCAGCGAGTGGCCGACATCGGCCGCCCAGTTGTCAGAGACGACCGGCTCGATCACCACCTTGGCGCCGGCCGGGATATGGGCGACCATCCACGCCCTGGCGACGTTGCGAGTGTCGGGCCGCGAGAGGACCGCGTCATTGTGTGCCGAGCTGGCCAGGCCCTGGCCGAGCATCACGATCGCGGTCAGCGGCCCGGCGATCAGCAGCGGCGCACGCCCGGTCCGCACCAGCCAGCGCACCAGTTCGGCCGCGCCATAGGCCCCGAGCAGGGCGACGATCGGGAACACCGGCATCAGCCAACGCCCGAAGAAGCGCTGCTGGTCACCCATGTAGAGAATGAAGGCGACCGAGGCGGGGACGAGGACCAGCAACAGGGTCAGCCGCTGACGGACCAGGAGCAGGATCGAGCCGCCCACCGCGGCCAGCGTCGGCGCCCAGCCCAGCCCCCAGGTGAACGTCCACAGGTAGTACGCGGTGCCACTGCCGACCGTGGTCCCGAGCTTCTCGGGGTCCGCGCCGCCGGCCAGCGAGGCCTGAGTCGAGATCCCGTCGCGAAACGTGTTGAAGTCCAGGACGGCATAGGGGTTGGCGATCACGAAGGCGAGCAGCGCCACGAGCAGCGCCAGCGCCGTGCGGCGTGCGGCGATCAACGCCGCCCCGCGCCCCCCGTCGGCGGCCGCGGCCAGCAGCAGGCAGAGCACTGTGTAGCCGCCGGTGTACTTGGTCGCCGCGGCCAGCCCGATCCCCGCCCCGGCGATCACGTAGTCGCGGCGCCATCCGCGCCGCAGGACGCCGGAGATCCCGTACAGCGCGAGCGTGACCGGCGCCAGCGTGGGGACATCATTGAGGGCGAGGTGGCTGTAGAAGACCGGCAGGAAGGCGCAGGCGAAGATCGCCGCGCCCAGCAGCGCGACGGTGCGGCCGAACAGCCGCTCACCGGTCAGGTAGGTCAGCCAGACCGCGATCGTGCCCAGCACGGCGGCCACCACCCGGGCGACGACGTAGACCCGGGTCGGGTCGCTCGCAAAGGCGCGCGAGACCGCGTCTGCACTGCCGAACCACAGCTCGAAGACGATGTGCAGCAGATACGAATAGGCCGGCGGGTTCAGGAAGTACTGCGGGTTGAGATCATGGGAGAAGAAGGCGATCGCGCGCGGCACGAAATGCGTGGCCTCGTCGACGTTGTAGCTGTAGGGCAACCCCTGTCGCAGGCCCCACAGGCGCAGGCCGAACGTGACCAGCAGGACCAGGCCCAACAGCGGGCGGTGCACGTCGATGCGGCCCGAGCGCATCCGACGGGCCAGCCGGCGCGCGCGCGCGCCGGCCGGCGAGGAGACCTCGATCGGCTCGGCTTTCGAGGTGGCGGCATCCATCTCTGCACCCGAGTATCCCGCTACCGTGTGACGATCACCCGCCCGCCCGCCGCGCCGGTCAGATGGCCGGCCCGGCTGCGTCTCACCACCGCGGGCGAGCCCAACGAGGCCCCATGAAGCTCATCATCCAGATCCCCTGTTTCAACGAGGAAGAGCAGCTGCCGCTGACGCTCAGCCGGCTGCCGCGCCGGATCGAAGGCTTCGATGCCGTCGAATGGCTGATCATCGATGACGGCTCCACCGACGCCACCGTGCAGACCGCGCGGGCCTCTGGAGTCGACCACATCGTCCGCCTGACCAACAACAAGGGCCTGGCCGCCGCCTTCCAGGCCGGCTTGGACGCCGGGCTCAAGCTCGGTGCCGACGTGATCGTCAACACCGATGCCGATAACCAGTACGAAGGGTCCGACATCCCCAAGCTGGTGGCGCCGATTCTCCGCGGGGAGGCCGACATGGTCGTCGGCGACCGGCAGGTGGATGTCAACGAGCACTTCTCCTGGCTCAAGCGCCGCCTGCAGCGGCTCGGCTCCTGGGTCGTGCGCCAGGCCTCGTCGACCGAGATCCCGGACACCACCTCGGGCTTTCGCGCGTATAACCGCGATGCAGCCCTGCAGATGCAGGCGGTCTCGAAGTTCACCTACACGCTGGAGACGATCATTCAGGCCGGCAAGCTGCTGGTCGCCGTGGACCACGTGCCGATCCGGACCAACGCCAAGACGCGGGAATCGCGCCTGTTCCCGTCGATGCCGGCCTACATCCGTCGCAACACGCTCTCGATCTTCCGCATCTACACCCAGTACGAGCCGCTGCGGGTGTTCTGGACCGGCGCGGTGATCATGGGCACGCTGGCGCTGGCGGTGTTCATCCGCTTCCTGGTCTACTTTGTCGAGAACCCCCACAGTGCGGGCCGGGGCCACATCCAATCGTTGATCGCCGGCGCCGTGCTGTTCATCGGCGCGATGCTGCTCGGCTCGCTGGGCATCCTCGGGGACCTGCTCGCCCACCAGCGCACGCTCTCGCAGCGCACGCTGGAACGGGTGCGCCGGATCGAGCTCCAGCTCGGCGTCGAGCCCTCCCATTACGAACCCGGCGCGCCCGCCGACACCAAGCCCGACACGCCCGCCGGCCCCGACCCGGGCCAAGGCGACCCGCCTGACCGCGAGGCGCTCGGGGTATGAGTTCGAGCTCGCCGGCGATCCCCACCGGCAACACGTATGACAAGTACGGCTCCACCAACCCGGTGGTCCGCCGCCTGATGGCCGGGTTCGAGCGCACGCTCGACGAGCTGTTCACGCTCGCGGCCCCCGATTCGGTACTCGACGTCGGCTGCGGCGAGGGTGTGCTCTCTGAGCAGTGGGCCCAGCGCCTGAACGCCGGGCGGGTGGTCGGCATCGACCTCGCCGACCCCAAGCTCGAGACCGAATGGGCAGCACGCGCGCAGCCCAACCTCGAATTCCGCGTGATGACCGGCGAACGGATCGATTACGCCGATGGAGCCTTTGATCTCGTCGCCGCGACCGAAGTTCTCGAGCACGTGGAGGATCCCGAGGTGGTGCTGACCGAGATGGCTCGGGTCGCGCGCTCGCACCTGCTCGTATCGGTCCCCCACGAGCCGCTCTGGCGCGGTCTCAACATGGCCCGCGGCGCCTACCTGAAGCAGCTCGGTAACACACCCGGCCATCTGAACCACTGGACCCGGCGCGGCTTCGTCGCCCTGCTGCGCCGCTACGGTACGGTCGCCGAGGTTCGCTCGCCGTTCCCGTGGACGATGCTGCTCATCCGGATGCGCTGATGTCCTCGACGACCGGGCGTGAGTCGCCCCCGGCCGCGCCCCAGGACGACGTGTCGGTCGGCGCTGTCAACGACGCAGACCGGGGCGCGTCCTACGCATCCGGGGCCAGGATCCTGACGGTCGGAATCGCCTCGACCGGGATCTTCACCTTCGCCTACCTGGCCGCGGCCAGCCACGCCCTGGACAAGCCGTCCTACAGCCGCATCTCGCTGTGCTGGGCGATCATGTTCGTGATCCTGTCGGTGATCTATCGGCCGATCGAGCAGCTGCTCTCGCGCACGATCGCCGACCGTCGCGCCCGCGGCCAGACCCGGCAGTCGCTGCGGGTGCCGGCCGCGATCCAGATCGGGTTTGCGAGCGTGTTTCTGGTCATCGCGATCGCGATGCGCGATCAGATCCAGAACGGCATGTTCGACGGCTCCAGCGCCCTGTATTGGATCCTCGTCGTCGGCGTCGTCGCCTACGGGGCGAGCTACTTCGCCCGCGGCTGGCTGGCCGGCCATGAGCGATTTGCGCTCTACGGCGGGCTCGTCTTTCTGGAGTCGACCTCGCGCTTCCTGTTCGCGCTGGCGGTCATCGTCGGCGTCGGCTCGGGCCAGGGCATCGTCGGGCTGGGCATGGCAGTGGCGCCGTTTGCGTCGCTGACCGTGATGCCATTCGCGCTGACCCGCATGCGCGTCCGCGGGGGGCCTCGGGTCGCGGTCGCCGACGCCGCCGGTGAGGGGCCCGCCCACGCCGGCTTCGAGCAGGAGGCCACCGACCATCTCTCGCTGCGCCACGGGGCGCGCTTCGCCATCGCGGTGGTCGGGATCATGCTCTCCGAGCAGGCGCTGCTGAACGCCGGCGTGCTGATCGTGGCCGCGAACGCCGGGGCGGGTGGGCTGACCGAGGGGATCACCGGCTTCGTTTTCAACGTGATGCTGATCGTCCGCGCACCGCTTCAGCTCTTCCAGGCCGTGCAGACCTCGATCCTCCCCCACCTGGCGGGCCTGGAGGCGCGCGAGAGCGCCGACGAGTTTCATCGCGCGATCCGGATCACGATCCTCGCCATCACGGCCTTCGGGCTCGCGGTCGCGCTCGGTCTGCTGCTGATCGGGCCGCCGGTGATGACCGCCTTCTTGGGCAACAAGGGATTCAGCTACGGGCGCTTCGGACTGGCCCTGGTCGGCCTCGGGATGGGCCTGCACCTGATCTCGGGCACGCTGAACCAGGCCGCGCTGGCTCGTGGCCGGGCGATGTGGGCAGCCGGGGCGTGGCTGATCTCCGCCGCGCTGTTCGTCGCCTTCGTCGTCGCCTCGGCGATTGGCAACGAGGTCACCCGGGTGGAGGTCGGCTACTTCGCCGCCACCGCCGTGCTCTCGGTCCTGCTGGCCGGCGTCTACCGGATGGGCGCGGCGCCGGCGTCAGGCGCTCAGAAGCCGGCGGCGGCGGAGATGGCCGCGTAGGCGCCCGCCGGGTCATCAGACCCGAACACCGCTGAGCCGGTGACCAGCAGGCCGGCCCCGGCACCGGCCACAGGGCCCGCGGTCTCGGTGTTGACGCCCCCGTCGACCTCGAGCGCGACCCGTTCGGGCAGCGCCGCCCGCATCCGGGCGAGCTTGTCGAGCGAGCCCGAGATGAATGACTGCCCGCCCCAGCCGGGGTTCACGCTCATGCAGAGCACGAGGTCCAGCGCGTCGATCGCCACCGAGTCCAGCGCGGCGATCGGGGTGGCCGGACATAGGGCGACGCCGGCGGTCGCCCCTGCCTCGCGGATCGCGGTCAGCGTGTAGTGCAGGTGGGCGGTGGCCTCGACGTGGATCGTGATGCTGTCGGCGCCGGCCGCGGCGACGTCGTGCACGTGGCGCTCGGGCCGGTCGACCATCAGGTGCACGTCGAGGATCGCTCCGGCGTCGTGGACGCGGTCGGCGAGCGCGCCGACGATCACCGCCCCGAAGCTGATCGGCGGCACGAACTGGCCGTCCATCACGTCGACGTGGATCACCCGTGCCCCGGCATTGAGCACCGCAGAGACCTGGTCACCGAGCCGCGCGAAGTCGGCCGAGAGGATCGACGGGGCGACGTGGCGTCCGCGCAGCACGGCGCTGCGATCGCCCATCAGACCGCTTGCAGCATGGTGGCCTGGCAGTGATTGCAGGACACGATCGCCGTGCTCGACATGCGCACGATCGTCGAGTGCTCCCCGCAGTTGGGGCATACCGAGACGAGCTCGAAACGCTTGAGGCAGTACACGCACCGGTAGCGGCCCGGCACGGCGGTTGGACGCAGCCACGGCTCCCCGCAACCGGGGCACTCGGGACCGAGCTTGGTCTCCGGTGACGATTCGCTCACCAAACACAGGCTACCGCGAGCGCGGACCGAAGCGCGAACGCCGTCAGGCCCGGCGCAGGCGGGCGACGAAGAACCCATCGGTCCCGTCCCGGTGAGGCAGCGTCTGGCGATAGGGCCGCCCCTCGCCGACCGGCTCGGCGTGAAAATCCGGCGCGCCGGCGAGGAAGGTGTCGATCACCGCCTCGCTCTCGGCCCGGGAGATGGTGCACACCGAGTAGACCAGAGCGCCTCCCGAGGCCACGGCGCCCGCCCCGGCGCGCAAGATCCGGGCCTGAAGGACCGACAGCTCGGCGATCCGCTCCGGGCTCGTGCGCCAGCGCAGGTCCGGCCGGGACTGCAGCGTGCCCAGGCCGCTGCACGGCGGGTCCACG
>JALYTU010000161.1 GCA_030854125.1 Actinomycetota bacterium
ACACTACTAGCCACGGATCCTGCGCGGCCGGCTCGACCGCTTCGAGGAACCGGGATGTGATCAGGCTCACTCGAGCTGCTTTGGCGTGAGGTGCCGAAGGTACCGCTCGGCGCTCAATGCGAGCTTCGGTGCCCGTGCGTCGTGCTATGGGTGGCTACAGGCGCGTCTACGTTCTTTACGATGCGGTATTGGGTTTTCTGGGTTGGGCTGCTGACTCGTCGGCCAAGCTCGCGAGCGGGAACTCTAGCCGGGTGCGGCCACGTCCGTCACCGGGACATTCCAGCCCGCCACGCTCACAGCCGCTGAGGCGCCGCGCAGATCCGATCGCCGGTAAGACGCGCGCAAAGTCTCCGACTCGCCTGGCCACAGCGTGACGTCGTTGTTGCTCCAGAAGATCGGCAGCACTTCGTTGTCCCCTGCCGCGAGCGACCCGGAGGCAGTGCCGCGCCGCACGTCGGCGCGGAGGAAGAACGCCACGGTGGACGTGCTGGACGTGTTGGTGATGGTTATCTCGGTGACGGTGTCGGCACCATCCGTGCCGGGCTGCGAGCGCGTTCGAGCAGTGGCGCGGACCTGCGCGGTGGGCAGACTCTTCAGCTGGGTCAGATCGGCAGACTGCAGCATCGTCGCCTGTGGATTTCCCATCGTCTTGCTCCAGTTGACGAGGTCCTGCTGGGTCGAAAGCCAGTAGACATTGCGATCGACCACAACGCCGCGCTGGCTAAGCACCAGCTCCACGAAATAAGTGCTGGCGGGCGCTGGCGGAACCGTGGTTTCTGGAACGCTTGGATGCAGTACGCCGTTCGCGACCCCTTGGCTCTGCAGCGTGAGGCCGGAAGCAGTGCGGTCGTCGAGCAGCTTTCCGGCGAGGTTGTACACCTTTGACTCGACGGACAGGCCGTTCTGGCGCACCCCCGTCAAGTTGTCGAGCGCGACGGTGCGGTTGTCGTACGCATACAGCGCATGCAGCGACTTGTTGGCCTTCTTGGCTCCGAAGTAGCTGCCGGCCTGGTCGAAGTCGTGGTTGTACAGATCCCAAAGCAACGTCGGCCAGCCCTTGTTCAACTGCCAGTAGACGATGCCCGTCGAAGGTGCCGCCCTGTTGGTCGAGTGGTCTATGTAAGCCTCGAACTCGGCGCGCTGGGTCTCGTAGTTCTGGACCTGCGCCTCCTGCACATAGCCGGCGAGGCTCGACCAGGCGCCATAGCGGCTGGTGATCGCCTTGTCGAGGTCGTGCAGCGTGCCGAACGAGTAGCCGCCGTTGTCCGGCCCGGGAAGGGCCGCCTCGTAGTTTGCGTGGTACTGGTTGTAGTCGGGGGTCTGCCAAAGCTGCAGCTGCTCGAATGGGGAGAGGAACCGCTTGATCGAGTCCATCGTCGGCACGGTGTGGCCGGCGCTCGCCTCGCTGTCGAACGCCCAGGAGCCGCCCACGTTGGTCCGGCTCGGGTCACCGGGGTCGAAGTGGGTGGTGTCGTACCAGTAGCCCGGCGGTACCCAGTCGTACGGCCCCTCCTTCTCGCCCGAGGGTCCGAGCCTGGGGGTGCTCTTGTACTCCGCCGACGAGATCAGCGGATCTTGGAAGTCGGCCCGTTTGAAGCCCTTCAGCGAGACGGTCTCCTGACGTGGGATCGGGTTGTTGTCGCTCCAGCTGAAGTTGATCACGCTTGGGTGGTTTCGCATGTCCTCCCCGATCGTCCGCGCCGAAAGGTAGAGCACGGCGTAATCGTGGCTGGTCACGCCCTTGCCGTTGTCCGGCAACTGCCACGCGTCGCAGCACTGAAAGCCACCGTCGATCAGGATCCCGGCGCGGTCCATCTGCTCGTAGAAGTCGTCGGGCATCTGCTTTCCCTCGGTGCGGATGCCGTCCAGGCCGAGGTTCTTGATCAGTGCGATCTGATCCGCTGTATCGGTCGAGGAGTAGCGTAAGAACAAGTCCTCCGACCATCCGCCACCACGGAACACGAACGGGTCGCCGTTGACCAGGAACTGGCGGGAGCCGTGCGGCGCGATCGGCGAGGCGCCGATTAGCCGGGTCGTGATCGTGCGGATGCCGAACGTGTCAGACTGCGTGTCAGGGGCTGCGCCAGGCTGGGAGACCGTCATTCTCAAGCCGTACAGCGGATGACCGCCCATCTGGTATGGCCACCAAACGCGCGGATGATGGATCAGCAGCCGCGGATCGTCAGCGGGAGTGAACGCTATCGTCCGCGTCGTGCCGGCGGGCAGGGACACCGTTCGCCGAACCTGGATCGACGCGCCCGACGGAGAACTCACCACCGCCGACACCTGGCCGGTCTGGCGAGTGCTCGCGTCGTTGCTGATGTCAGCCTTCAAGGTCAGTTTCGAGCGCGAGAGGTCGGGAGCGTTGTGCTGCATCACGTGGGCGTTGCTGAGGGCGAGCGGTCCCGAAGTGTGCAGCTGGATCGGGAACTGGATCCCGGTGTTGTTATCCGGTGGAATCTGCGTCCAGTCGACGTTGTCAAGCGTGAACATCTTGTTCGGGTCGTTGGGGTAGACCTTCAGGGCTACTGCGTTCGCCCCGGGGCGAAGGATTCGGGTGATATCAAACGTGTACTTGGTGAAGGCACCCTCCACGGTTCCCCGACTTGCTATTCGGGCGCCGTTAACCCAGAGATCTGCATCGCCGACGACGCCGTTGATGATCAGTTGCGCATGCTGGGAGCGGCGGAGATGAGACGTGAAATCGGTCCGGAACCACCACGGCACGGCGAACATCGGGATCGTGTCCGGGCCCACCTGGTTCATGTAGCCGAAGCAGGTCTTCATATTGATCGAGAAGAACACGTTCGGACAGCGTCCGTTCTGGACGAGCGCCCCCACTTCGGTCCCGACAGCGCCGGCGCCATCCGGCCGCACGAGCAACCACGAGCTGGGCGCGAAGCCGGAATTCGAGATCTTGGCGCCGCTTTGGGTCGCCTGTGCGCTGCTCTGAACCTGCCAGCCGCCGAGCCCGACGGTCGAGGTTTCAGCCGACGCCGTGGGCGCGCTCAGCGCGGCGACGCCGAGGACCGACAGCAGCGCGACCGTGGCCTTCGACGTGGGGATTCCAAGCACTCGCGACTCCCTTCCCCTTCCTCGTGCAGACATCTCTCGAGCAACACAAGCCGGTCCCCGAACGGTTGCCCGGTCTGCCGGGCACGACTCATTGCGAAGAGAAGCACTTTATTTCAAGGCTCTTACAAATGCGACCCTATCGCCCTATCTACGGGACGTCAAGCCGCTCGCATTTAGAAACCGCCGGGCGCAATTAGCGAGATGACGGCTGGTTGAGTGCCGCGCGGAGCCCGGCGCGAAAGCCCCCGGCCGAATCTTCTGCGCGGGCTCAGCGAACAGGAAGTGCTCGACACGATGCCGACGAGGGGTCCCGCGACCCGGGCTCAGATCGCGCAACGCGCGGCGCTCTCCAGGGTGACGGTGGGCGTCGAGGCCGACCGTCTCAAGCGGGCGGGCATACCCCAAAACAAAGGTTCAAGCACGCAGCGTGCTGAGTAGGGCCACCCCCGCGATCACCGTCGCGACGCCGGCCAGCTGGATCCGCCCGAGCCGCTCTCCGAAGAAGAAGTATGCGGCGATCGCAGCAATCGCCGCGAACTGCGAGGACAGTACTGCGGTGACGGCGATCCCGTGCCTCGCGCCCGCGGTGTAGGAGTAGAAGCCGAGCACCTCGCAGATGCCCGACGCAACGACCAGCGGAAGGGCGCGGCGGGTCAGGTGGAGCCGGCCGGCGGATGCGAGCGGAATCGCCAGCGCGATCGTCCCGACAAGCCTCGCCGAAAGCACGACCCACGCTGCCGGCAGTACAGATCCGGCTCTTCCGGTCGCATAGAGGCTGGCGCCGAACGCGAACGCCGCGGCGACTGCGAGCAGCACCGCCTGGGGATGTTTCGCGCGGTTGGCGTCAGACAGATCGGTCGCAGGTACCGATGACAGGCTGACCCCGACCACGATCATCGCGAGCGTCGCGCCAACGGCCGGCGCTACCGCCTCGCCCGCCAGCATCGCGATCACGGCCGCGATCGCCCCCTCGGTCGAGGCGATCGGAGCGACGAGCGCGACCAGGCCGGCGCGCAGCGCGCGGTACTCGAGCACCAGCCCGGACACATTGCCGACACCCGATAGCGCGAGCCACGCACCGGCGGAGCCGTCCAGACGTGTCGGGATCCCTTGAAGCGCCGCGGCCGGGCCGCTGATGAGAAGGCCCGTGAGCATTACCCACGCGACGACGGATGCGGGCTCGATCAGCCGGCTCGACCGCGAGGAGCACAGGGTCGAGAGGGCCCACGCCGCAGCCGCGCCCAACCCGCCGAGGATCGCGATCATCTAAGAGCGAGCGCCCGGACAACAACCAGTCAGCTCTCGAGCCGCTCGCCGCTACCCGGGTCGAACAGGTGGAGCTTGGACGTGTCCAACCACAGCTCGCCCTCCTTGCCCTCGCCCAGCCCGCTCGATGCGTCGAGCCTCGCGATCACCTCCAGCGAGGCCGGCGCCTCGGATGGACTATCGGCTGCGGCTGCGAGTTCGCGGATCACCGGCTCGCCGAGCGCCTCTGGAGTGTTCTGGTCGTCGAGTGAAAGATGCGCGTACACATCGGACCCCGTCGACTCGAGCACGTCGATCAGCGCGCGGATCGTGATCCCGTGCTCGCGCTCTCTGGCGAGCGCGGCGTCCTCGAAGTCCTCGGGCCGGATCCCAACGACCACGCGACCGTCGAGCGGCCACTTCGTCGGCCCGGACACCCTGGCCCCGCCGAGCGGGATCGTGGCGAGGGCGAACTGGAGTGACCCGTCGCTGATTTCCCCTGGGAGGAAATTCATTCCCGGAGATCCGATGAAGCCGGCGACGAATATGTTGCGCGGTCGGTTGTAGAGGTCATCCGGTGTCCCGACCTGCTGCAGTACGCCGTCGCGCATGACGGCGAGACGATCGCCCAAGGTCATGGCCTCGGTCTGATCATGGGTCACATACACGGTCGTGGAGCGCAGTCGTCGCTGGATCCGCAGAATCTCGGCGCGCATCTGGATGCGCAGCTTGGCGTCGAGGTTGGAGAGCGGCTCGTCCATAAGGAACGCTTGTGGGTCTCGGACGATCGCGCGACCCATGGCAACGCGTTGGCGCTGCCCCCCTGAGAGGTTGGCTGGCTTGCGATCCAGCTGCTCGACGATCCCCAACAGATTGGCGGTTTCCTGAACCTTGCGGCGAATCTCCTTGGCTGGCGTTCCCGCCCGCTTCAGCGCGAACCCCATGTTCTTTGCGACGGTCATATGGGGGTACAGCGCGTAGTTCTGGAAGACCATCGCGAGGTCGCGCTCCTTCGGCGTCAGATCGTTGACGACGCGGTCGCCGATCCTTACCTCGCCTTGGGTGATCTCCTCCAGCCCGGCGATCATCCGCAGCAGCGTGGTTTTCCCGCATCCGGAGGGACCGACGAGGATCATGAACTCGCCGTCGGCGATCTCGAGGTCGAAGTCTCGGACCGCGATGGTCCCGTCCCGGTAGCGCTTGGTTACTCTCCTGATCGCGATCGCCGCCACTGCGCCTCCTCGCTCTACCGGCTAGCTTGATGCATGGTTGACGCATTCTTCGGCGCATGGTAACCAGCGCCTCCTTCCGAGAGCAGCTGGGCGCGAGCGGCCCGTAAAGCGACCGCTATCGCGCCCTGCAGCGCCGCCCGATCGCCCAGCAGGCTCGTCTCGATGCGCACGGTTACCGGCACAAGCGCAGCCGCCGATCCGCGGACGGGACGCAATAACAGGGGGCTTGCGCCGATGCCCCCGCCCAGCACGACCAGCTCGGGATCGATGATCGCGCAGACCGTTGCGATCGCGGTCCCGAGGCGCGAGGCAACGTGCTCCACCACTCCCCGCGCCGCTCGGTTCCCAGTGCGCGCGAGCTCGAACACCTGGTGCGCCGAGGCGGGCTCGAGCCCACCGGAGCCTTGGGAAATCTTAAACGCAGCCAGGATTCCCGCCGCGCCAACCTCGTCCTCGAGTCCTCCGTGCAGCCGGTGGCGCGGATCGAATGGATCGTCAACCAGCGGGAGGTAGGCGATCTCGCCGGCGGCGCCATGGGCGCCACGGACGAGCTCGTGGTCGATGATGATCCCCATCCCGATGCCCGCGCCGATCGCGATGTACGCCATCGTCGAGACACCTCTCGCGAGTCCGAACCATTTCTCGCCGACCGCCGCGAGATTGACGTTGTTCTCGACGAGTACCGGCACGTCGAATCGGTCACGCATCACTTCGAGCGGATCAAAGCCGCCCTCGGGCGTGACGTTGTAAGCGAGCGAGGTGACCCGCCCGGTCGTCTGATCGACGACTCCAGGTGCCGAAATCCCCAGGGCCAGCGCGCGCCCTCGCTTCGCGCCGGCCTTGTCGATCACCTCGCTGACCATTTCCAGGATCTGCACCCCGACCGCACGGCTGCCCTCCTTGCTCGTCGGCCGCGTCAGATCGCAGATCGGCTCGCCGAACAGATCGGCGGCGGCCATACGTACGTTCGTTCCGCCGATGTCGCCGCCGACGACGAACCCGGCCCGGTCACTGACGACGTACGCGATCGGCTTGCGCCCGCGCTGACCGGGGCGCGTGCCGGCAGCGTGGACCAGGCAGGCGTGTTCGAGCCGGCTCACCGCCGCCGAGACGGTTGG
>JALYTU010000162.1 GCA_030854125.1 Actinomycetota bacterium
GCCGACCACCATCGCCGCCGGAGCGCCGGTCAGCTGCGCGAGCAGCCCGGCGACGTGGTCGTGGCGTGAGCCGCGCGCGCCGGTGTCGAGGTCGAGCTCGAGGTTGGAGTAGCCGGCCGCCCGGGCCACCGCCTCCCGTGCGGACCGGGCCAGCGGTGCTCGGCCCAGGTTGGTGTGCAGGATCACTCCGGTCGCGTTGATGACCGGTCGCAGCGAGGGGGATGCGAGCGCGGCCAGGTGACCGCGGGCGCGCTGGATGAGGCTCACCGAGGCGTCGGCCTCGGCAATCAGAAGCGACCGCTGCTCCTCGATCGCCCGCCGGGCGGCAGCCACCGCGAGCGTGTGCGGCGCGTCCAGCGCGGCGGCCAGCTCGTGCACCGAGGGCAGGTCCCTCAGCTCGGGGTGGTGCCCGTCACCCATTCGCCCTCCTCCTTCTTCCAGATCGGAGCCAGCGCCTTGATCCGGTCAATGATCTGTCGGGCGCCGGCGAAGGCGGCCTCGCGGTGCGGCGCCGACACCGCGATCGCGACCGACGGCTCGGACAGCGGCACGATCCCGGTGCGGTGCTCGGCTGCCGCGGCGCACAGCCCGTGGTCCTCGATCGCCGTGGCGACGATCGCCTGCATCTGCACCAGAGCCATCTCGGGATAGGCCTCGTATTCGAGCGCGGCCACGTCGCGGGTCACCCCCAGGAAGCTGGTGACCGCACCGGCCCGTGGATCACGGACGATCGCGAGCAGCGGGTCGAGCGCCAGCGGCTCGGCGCTCAGCCGGACGTGCACGGGACCGGCGCCACCGGAGACCGGCGGAATCAGCGCCAGCTCGTCACCGGCGCGCAGGGGATGGTCGCTGCCGGCGTACTCGCGGTTGACCGCCATCACCACCGGAACACCGGCGGTCAGCTCGGTCATCCGGGCCAGCGCATCGCTCACGCACGCGTCATCGGGCAGCTCGAGAGAGATCGCCTCGGCGCCCGCGCGCTCGCGCAGTCCAGCGAACAATCGCACGCTCACCTCCATGTCGTCCCAAGGCTATCCGTGTTGCCGCCCAGTTAATCCCGCGCGCGCGACCGAGCGATCAGACGTATTCTCTCGCGAACGTTTCTGACCAGGAGGAAGAATGAAGACACGGAGGAGTTTGTTCTCCGTCGGGGTGGCTCTGATCAGCGCCATCGCGATCATGGGGTGTGGCAGCAGCAGCAGCAGTTCATCGTCGTCGTCGGCGTCATCGAGTGCCGGGGCCAGCAGTTCCGCGACGACGAGCGCCAGTTCGAGCGCCGCCGCGGGCGCCGACAGCACCGTCGCGGGCCTCGTGCCCAGCGCGATCAAGTCCAAGGGGACGATCACCGTCGCCGCCGACGCCAGTTATGCACCGAACGAGTTCGTGGGTCCCGACGGCAAGACCGTGATCGGGATGGACGCGGACCTGGCCACGGCGCTCGGCGCGCTGATGGGCCTCAAGGCCAACGTCGTCAACGCGACGTTCGACACGATCATCCCCGGCCTGGCCGCGGGCAAGTACGACATCGGGGCCTCGTCGTTCACCGACACCAAGGCCCGCGAGAAGGTGGTCGACTTCGTCGACTACTTCCAGGCCGGCACCTCGTTCTTCACCAAGAGCTCGGGCGGCGCGGCCGTCACCGGGCTCTCATCGCTGTGCGGCAAGACCGTCTCGGTGGAGAGCGGGACGACCGAGGAGACCGACGCCAAGGCCCAGAGCGCCAAGTGCAAGGGCTCGAAGGTGAGCGTGCTCGTGTTTCCGACTCAGAGCGCGGCCAACCTGGCCCTGTCCAGCGGTCGCGCCGTCGTCTCGATGGCCGACTCGCCGGTCGCCGCCTACCAGGTCAAGAAGTCAAACGGGGCCTTCAAGCTCGTCGGTCAGACCTACGGCACAGCGCCCTACGGTCTGGCCGTGCCCAAGAACAGCGGGCTGGGCAAGGCGGTTCTCGCCGCGGTCCAGGTGCTGATGAAGAACGGCGACTACGCCAAGATCCTGGCCAAGTGGGGCGTGCAGAGCGGTGCTCTGCCGGCCGCCAAGGTCAAGCTCAACGGCGCCACGAGTTAGCAGTCGTTCGGCCGGCGTGAGAGGCTCTCACCATGAGCGCCTCTGATCAGGGTGTGAGGACGGAGCGGCCCGAGGATATTCGGGCCGTTCCCGTCCGCCGCCCCGGACGGTGGATCGTCGCCATCATCGTGCTGGTCGTCGCCGCATCGATCGTCCGCGCGGTCGTGACCAACCCGCATTTCCAGTGGAGCGTCGTCGGCCAGTACCTGTTCGACTCGCGGATCCTCACGGGGATGGTGGCCACGATCGAGCTGACCGTCATCGCAATGGTCGTCGGGATCCTGCTCGGGGTGGTCCTCGCGGTCATGCGGCTGTCGCCCAACCCGATCGTCTCGGGCGCGAGCTGGCTGTACATCTGGTTCTTCCGCGGAACCCCGCTGCTCGTCCAGATTCTTTTCTGGTACAACATCGCCGCTCTGTTCCCGGTGATCGCGCTGGGGATCCCGTTCGGTCCGGCGATCGTCCACGGCAGCGCCAACTCGATCGTCACCGCGTTCGTGGCTGCGCTGCTCGCGCTCAGCACCAACGAGGGGGCCTACATGGCGGAGATCGTGCGGGCCGGGATCATCTCCGTCCCCGAGGGCCAGACCGAGGCCGCCCAGTCGCTGGGTCTGAGCCGGATCCAGACCCTGCGGCGAATCGTGCTGCCCCAGGCGATGCGGGTCGTGATCCCGCCGACGGGCAACGAGACGATCTCGATGCTCAAGAACACCTCCCTGATCAGCGTCACCGCCTACGCCGAACTGACCTATTCCGCACAGCAGATCTACAACGTGTCGTTCCAGGTCATCCCGCTGCTGATCGTGATCAGCATCTGGTACCTGGCACTGACCAGCGTGCTCTACGTCGGCCAGTACTTCATCGAACGCCGCTACGGGCGGGGCTTCAGCCGGGCGCAGCGGGCGACGATGGCCTCGCGCTGGCTCGCCCTGGGCCGCGGCGGCGGGGGGGAGAGCGCGGCCTGATGAGCACGCCGATGGTCCTCTGCGAGGGGGTGCACAAGCGCTTCGGCCGGCTCGAGGTGCTCAAGGGCATCGATCTCGAGGTGGGACGCGGGGAGGTCATGTGCCTGCTCGGCCCGTCGGGGTCGGGCAAGTCGACGCTTCTGCGCTGCATCAACCATCTGGAGAAGATCAACTCGGGCCGCCTATCGGTCGACGGCGAGCTGGTCGGTTACCGTGAAGGGGACGGCAAGCTGCATGAGCTGCACGAGAAGGAGGTGGCGAGCAAGCGCGCCGAGATCGGGATGGTCTTTCAGTCCTTCAACCTGTTCCCGCACATGACCGCGCTGGAGAACGTGATCCTGGCACCCACGTGTGTCAAGGGGACCCGACGCAGTGACGCTCGCGAGCGCGGGGCCGCGCTCCTGGAGCGCGTCGGCCTGTCGGACAAGCTCGAGGTCTACCCCGTCGCCCTCTCGGGCGGCCAGCAGCAGCGTGTGGCGATCGCCCGCGCGCTGGCCATGGAACCCAAGCTGATGCTGTTCGACGAGCCGACCTCGGCGCTGGATCCCGAGCTGGTCGGTGACGTGCTCGACGCGATGCGCCAGCTCGCCCGCGACGGCATGACGATGATCGTCGTCACCCACGAGGTCGGCTTCGCGCGCGAGGTCGCCGACACGGTGGTGTTCATGGACGCCGGGGTGGTGGTCGAGTCCGGGCCGCCGGCCGAGGTGCTCGGCAATCCCCGCCACGAGCGCACCCGGTCGTTCCTGGACAAGGTGCTCTGACCAAGCCTCCACGGCGCGCCCTCAGTACTCTCAGACTCGATGGCCACCGCCGACGAGAACCGCACGATCGCCCCGATCGTCGGTCCTGACGATCCTCGCCACTTCACCGATTCGGGGATCGAGATCAAGCCGTCCTATGACGAGGGCGACCTGCCGCCGGATCTCGCCGAGCGCCTGGGGGAGGCGGGTGCCTATCCATACACGCGCGGGGTCTACGAGGAGATGTACCGCACGCAGCTGTGGACGATGCGCCAGTACGCGGGCTACGCGAGCGCCAAGGAGTCAAACGCCCGCTACCGGTACCTGCTCTCCAAGGGTTCGACCGGCCTGTCGATGGCGTTTGATCTGCCCACCCAGCTCGGCCTGGACTCCGATGACCCCAGGTGCCTGGGCGAGGTCGGGCGGACCGGCGTGGCGATCGACACGATCGATGACATGCGCACCGCCTTCGATCAGATTCCGCTCGATCAGGTCTCGACCTCGATGACCATCAACGCACCGGCCGCGGTGCTGCTGCTGCTCTATGAGCTGGTCGGTGAGGAGCAGGGCGTAACCGCGCAGCAGCTGCGCGGCACCACGCAGAACGACATCCTCAAGGAGTACATTGCCCGCGGGAACTACATCTACCCGCCTGAGGGCGCGATCCGCCTGACCACCGACCTGTTCGCCTACTGCAACCAACGGGTGCCCAAGTGGAACACGGTCTCGATCAGCGGCTATCACTTCCGCGAGAAGGGATGCTCGGCCGTCCAGGAGGTCGCCTTCACGCTCGCCAACGGCATGGCCTACGTGCAGGCGGCGCTCGACGCGGGCCTTGAGATCGACCGCTTCGCCCCCCGGCTGGCCTTCTTCTTCAATGGCCACAACAACGTCTTCCAGGAGGTGGCCAAGTTCCGCGCCGCCCGGCGGATGTGGGCCAAGATCATGCGCGAGCGCTTTGGCGCTCAGGACGAGCGCTCCTGGAAGCTGCGCTTCCACACCCAGACCGGCGGCGTGACCCTCACCGCCCAGCAGCCCGAGAACAACGTCGTCCGCGTCGCCCTGCAGGGTTTCGCCGCGGTCTGTGGCGGCACCCAATCGCTGCACACCAACGGCTTTGACGAAGCGCTGGCGCTGCCGACCGAGAACGCGGCTCGGATCGCCCTGCGCACCCAGCAGATCATCGGCTACGAGTCCGGGGCATCGGACACGGTGGACCCCTTCGCCGGCTCGTATTTCGTCGAGGCGCTGACCGACGAGATCGAGGCCCGAGCCAACGAGCTGATCGTCAAGATCGACGAGCTCGGCGGGTCGGTCGCGGCGATCGAGTTCATGACCGCCGAGATCGAGGAGTCCGCCTTTGGCTACCACGAGCGCTACCGCCTCGAGCAGGACATCGTGGTCGGCGTCAACAAGTTCGTCGAGGACAGCGCCGAGGTGCCGGACATCCTGCGGGTCGATCCGGCCACCGAGGGCCTGCAGCTCGACCGTCTCAAAGCCTTCAAGGCCGATCGTGACCAAGCGCTCATCGAGCGCCGGCTCGAGGAGGTCCGCGACTGCGCCCGCGGCAGTGACAATCTGCTGCCGGTGCTGCGCCAGGCGCTCAAGGATCGTTGCTCGATGGGCGAGATCTGCGCCGCGATGCGCGACGTGTTTGGGTCCTACCGCCCCAATTTCTAAGTTTCAGGGGGTTTTTCCATGCTGGTGACCGCGGTCGCGTTCTCGGACTTCATCCTGGCCATCCACATCCTGGCGGTGGTGATCGGCTTCGGGGTGACCTTCACCTATCCGCTGGTGTTGGCCGCCGCTCGCCGCGCGGACCCGCGGGTCATGCCCTACCTGTGGGGGACGATCAGGCGCATCGATCGTTACGTCGTCAACCCGGGCCTGCTCGTGGTTCTGCTCGCCGGCATCTACCTGGCCGCCCACGAGCACCGGTTCAGTGCGTTCTTCGTTCAGTGGGGCTTCGCCGCGGTGATCGTGATCGGTGCTGCCGTGGGGTCGTACACGATCCCACGCGAGGGCAAGCTGGCGGCGCTCGCCGCGCGCGAGGTGGCCACGGCGGTGTCCGCTGGTAGTACGGCCGGCGCCGGTGGAGCGGGTGCCGCCGCGGCTGGTGCCGGCGCGGCGACGCTGACCTCGGAGTCGGTCACCTGGAGCCCCGAGTACCTCAAGCTGCAGAAGCAGGTCTCGTTGATGGGCGCGTTCCTGGACCTGATCATCGTCGTCACCGTGTTCCTGATGGCCACTCACGCCGGGGCCTGACGGGGTTCGGGGGCGGCCGGGGGGCGCACGACGATCGGCGGGCAACTTTGTGCCGGATTGCAGGCCTTTGTGGGTCTGAAGGGGATCGGGACGCAAGGCCGCGGTCATCAGCGGCACCCCGGAAGGGATCACCGCCCGCCGGGCGAAACCCGAAGCCATGGCCGAACTGAAAGCCAGCCGGACCCTGGTCAAGTCATGTCCCGAACTGTGGGCGGAGTGCAGCGACGCTGCCTCCCTGGCCCGCCATCTCGGTGCCTTCGGCGAGATCCAGATCACCAAGCTCGAGCCGGAAACCGCCGTTGCCTGGGAGGGCGAAGCTGTACGCGGCACGGTGACCCTCGGGCCATCCGGATGGGGGACCCGCGTGGTCCTCACCGCCGAAGTGCCCACGCCCGCGGTGGGCGTGGGGGAGCCGGCCGGAGATGTGGCGCCGGCTCCCGAGGCCGGCCCCGTGAGCGCCGCCGAGCCCGAGCCCGTGGCGGCTGAATCCGCGCGTCCCGGCTTCTTCCAACGCCTGTTCGGTGGTTGGCGCCGTTCCGCGGATCCGCCTCCGGTCTCGGTTCCGGATCCGGTTGCTGAGTCCCCTGACGTGCCTCCGGTCAGGACCAGAGTACGGC
>JALYTU010000791.1 GCA_030854125.1 Actinomycetota bacterium
AGGTGACTGGTCAGGAAGAGCTGGTCGCGGCGCTGCGCGAGGACATCTCGGCCCAGGACGGCCCCCGGCTGATCCAGGCTCGCGTTGCGACCGGGATGTGGCTGGACTGATGGCGATTACGGTCCCCGCCCCCGAGCTCGCCCCGACCCCGGACCGCGCCCCCGATTGGGTTGCCCGCGGGACCCCGGGGCCGCTGCGCCACGCGCTGGAGTCGGCGCTCGGCGCCGAGCAGCTGCTCGGCCGCGCGACCGACCTGATCCGCTACGCCTCGGACGCCAGCCCCTACCGGCTGATCCCCCAGGCGGTGGTCCGGCCGCGGGACACGGCCGATGTGACGGCGCTGCTGCGTGCCGCCGCAGGGCTGGGAAGCTCAGTGGTATTCCGTGCGGGGGGAACCAGCCTCAATGGCCAGACCCAGACCGATGCGATCCTCGCCGATGTCCGCCATCACTGGCAGCGGGTCCGCGTGCAGGACGGCGGCGCGACCGCGCGCGTGCAGCCGGGCGCCACGCTGGGGCTGGTCAACCGCCACCTCGCCCGCCACGGCCGCCGCCTGGGGCCCGATCCGGCGTCGACGAACATCGCCTGCGTGGGTGGGGTGGTGGCCAACAACTCGGGCGGCATGCGCTGCGGGGTGACCGCGGACTCCTACTCGACCGTCTCAGCGATGACGCTGGTGCTCGCCTCCGGGGCCGAGATCGACACTGCGGCGCCTGATGCCGAGGCGCGGTTCGCGGCCGACGCCCCCGAGCTCGCCGCCGGACTGGCCGAGATTCGCGACGAGATCCGGGCCGACCCCGAGCTGTCGGCACGGATCGCGCGCAAGTTCGAGATCAAGAACACGACCGGGTACCGACTGTGCGCGTTCCTGGATGCCGACACGCCGCTGGAGATCTTCCGCCGGCTGGTGATCGGCTCGGAGGGCACGCTGGCGTTCGTCGCCGAGGCGGTGTTCCGGACCGTGCCGCTCGGCGCCCACACCGCGCTGGGCCTGGTCTTCTTCGATGACCTTGACAGCGCCGCGGACGCGGTCGGTCCGCTCGTCGCGGTCGGCGCGACCGCCACCGAGCTGATGGTCGCCCCGACCCTGATCGCCGCCGCCTACAACATGCCGGGGGTACCGGAGGCGTGGAAGGAGCTTGCGCCGACCTCGGCCGCGCTGCTGATCGAGTTCCGCGCCGAGACCGCGCAGGAGCTGGACGCACCCGAGGCCGCGGCGGCACAGATCCTCGACGGCCGGCCGCTGATCGGCGGCGAGGACGCGGTCAGTTTCACCCGTGAACGCGAGCAGGTCGAACTGCTCTGGCGGGTGCGGGAGGGGATGCAGGGGCTGTTGGCCGCGATGCGCCCGCCCGGCGTGACGATGATCATCGAGGATGTGTGCGTGCCTCCGGCCCGGGTCGCGGAGGCTGCGCGCGATCTGCAGGCGTTGCTGCTCGAGCACGGCTTCCTGCCCGGGCTGGCCGGCCACGCCTCGGCGGGCAACCTGCACTTCATCCTCACCCCGAACTTCGGCGAGGCGGCCGACCTGCAGCGCTACGACACGTTCATGCACGCGCTCGTCGACCTGATCGTGGCCAAGTACGACGGCTCGCTCAAGGCCGAGCACGGCACCGGCCTGAACATGGCCCCGTTCGTGGAGCGCGAATGGGGACCGCGGGCGACTGAGCTGATGTGGAGGATCAAGGCCCTGGCCGACCCGGACGGGATCCTCGGGCCCGGTGTCGTGCTCAACCGTGACTCTGAGGTCCACCTGCGCAACCTCGTCAGCGTGCCCGAGATCGAGGCCGAGGCGACCAAGTGCATCGAGTGCGGCTTCTGTGAGCCGGTCTGTCCCTCGCGCGGAATCACCACCACGCCGCGCCAGCGGATCGTCCTGCGGCGCGAGATGGCGCGCCAGCCCGAGGACTCGCCGGTACTCGCCGTGTTGCTGCAGGAGTACGGCTACGACGGTCTGCAGACCTGCGCGGCCGATAGCTCGTGCGCCGCGGCCTGCCCGGTCGCGATCGACACCGGAGCGCTGGTCAAGGTCCTGCGCCGGAGCACGCACGGCCCGCGGTCAGAG
>JALYTU010000163.1:0-619 GCA_030854125.1 Actinomycetota bacterium
TCCGCGGCCACCGCTCTGCGCTTCACGCGTACGCGCCCGGTGCCGTTCCCGCCCGAGCCGCTGCGCTCCGCGGTGATCCAGCTGACCCGCAACCGGCTTGCCGCCGCTGACCGCCGCAAGGGCCGGCGAGGCCTGTGGCTGGGCCTGCTGGACCGGTTCGGACTCGGCTTTGACAGCTGAGGCCGGGACGATTTGTCGTGCGCGCCAGCACGATGACAGCGGCCGGACTGCTCGGTCCGGGCCACCAATGGGAGACTGACCCCCATGATCGACGTCGAGAACGTGAGCAAGCGCTACGGGGACAAGCTCGCCGTGCATGAGCTGAGCTTCAGCGTCCGGCCGGGAATTGTGACCGGCTTCCTGGGGCCCAACGGGTCGGGCAAGTCCACCACCATGCGGCTGATCCTGGGGCTCGACTCGCCTGACAGCGGTCGCGCGCTGGTCAACGGCAAGCTCTACCGAGACCATGCCTGTCCATTGCACGAAGTCGGGGCGCTGCTCGAGGCCCGGTCCGTCCACACCGGCCGCTCGGCCGCCAACCACCTGCTGGCGCTGGCCCAGACGCACGGGATCGGACGCGGCCGCGTCGATCAGCTGATCGACATGGTCGGCTTGCGCG
>JALYTU010000163.1:629-6649 GCA_030854125.1 Actinomycetota bacterium
CGCGGGAGGCTTTTCACTAGGGATGGGACAGCGCCTGGGGATCGCCTCGGCGCTGCTCGGTGACCCGCAGACGGTGATGCTCGACGAGCCGGTCAACGGGCTCGATCCCGAGGGGATCCGCTGGGTGCGTGACCTGCTCAAGCGCCTCGCCGGCGAGGGACGCACCGTCCTGGTCTCCTCGCACCTGATGAGCGAGATGGCGCTCACCGCCGAGCACCTGATCGTGATCGGTCGCGGACGTCTGATCGCCGACACCGAGGTCAACGCGTTCCTGCAGGGTTCGTCCAAGCACTCGGTCCGCGTTCGCTCGCCACAGCTCGACGAGCTGTGCACCGCAATCGCCGGGCCGGCGGTCACGGTGGAGCCGCTGGAACCGTCGGCCGCGTCGGTCACGGGGATCGACGCCGAGCAGCTGGGCCGGATCGCGGCCGAGCACCGGATCGTGCTCTACGAACTGACGCCGCAACGCGCCTCGCTGGAGGAGGCGTTCATGGAGCTCACCCGCGACGAGGTCGAATACCACGGCACCTCGGGCCCGGAACACGCCGAGCCCGGGGAGGCCGTGCGATGAGCGCCGTTGCGCCGTCACCCGTCGCGCACCCGGTCACCCTGAGCCGGGTGGCGCGTTCGGAATGGACCAAGCTGCGGTCGGTCCGCTCCACCCGCTGGACCGTGTTGGTGGCCCTGCTGCTGATCATCGGCATCGGGATCCTCGCCTGCGTCATCTTCGAATCCCGTTGGCCAAACCTCGGCCCCGAGGAGCGCCACCGCTTCCACGCCCTGCGGGCGAACCTGGCGGGTGTCAACTTCGCCCAGCTCGCCTTTGGGGTGCTCGGCGTGCTCTCGATCACCGCCGAGTACTCCACGGGGATGATCCGCGCGACCTTCTCGGCGGTTCCGAAACGACTGCCGGTGCTGTGGGGAAAGGTGCTCGTCTTCGCCGTGGTCGCATTCAGCGTCAGCCTCCCCGCCGTGCTGATCACCTTCTTCGCCGGCGAGGCGATCCTCTCCGGGCAGCACATCGACATCGCCCTCTCGCATTCCGGAGTACTGAGGTCGCTGATCGGGGCCGCCCTGTACATGACCGTGATGGGCCTGTTCGGCCTCGGGCTCGGGGCCGCGCTTCGCAGTACCGCCGGAGGCATTTCGGCGCTGGCGGCGCTGGTCTTCGTGCTGCCCCCGATCCTCGGGCTGCTGCCGGCCAGCTTCACCGACTCGGTCGACAAGTTTCTGCCCAGCAACGCGGGCGGCGCGGTCTGGACGATCAACCCGGATCCGAACACGCTCGCTCCTTGGGCTGGATTCGCCGTGTTCTGCGCGTGGGCAGCCGCGGCGATCGCAATCGCCCCCGTGCTGATGGTCCGCCGCGACACCTGAGCCGCATAGGATGGCGCGGACCACGAAGCAGTACCGAGGCGAGGAGCGCGGGTGGCAGTGATACCGGCGAAACGGGGCCGCAACCCGTACAGCACCGAGGGCGTCGTCCGCGGCGAGGACGGCATCGCGCGCTACGCGCAGCGTCCCGCCTCCCTGGTCCACATGCTCCAGGCGACCGTCGAGCGCGCCCCCGACGCGACCGCCGTGGTGGAGGTCGGTGGGGCCGCGCTGAGCTGGGGCGAGCTCTGGCAGCGCGCGGTCCGGATTGCCGGGGGCCTGCGCGCCAGCGGGGTCGCGCGCGGGGACCGGGTGACGCTCCGGCTGCCCAATGGTGCTGACTGGGTGCTCGCGTTCTGGGGTGCGCAGATCGCCGGTGCGGTGACGGTGCCGGTCAACACCCGCTTCAAGGCGTCCGAGGTCGACTATGTGCGAGAGGACTCCGGAGCGGTCTACGGCTTTGAGCCCGGGGAGCCGCTGCCCGACGGCGAGCCGCTGATCACCGCTGACCTGCGGCCCGGTGAGCTGGCGGCGATCTTCTACACCAGCGGCACGACCGGCTTTCCCAAGGGCGCGATGACCTCGCACGCCAATTTCCTGGCCAACGTCGAGTCGGCGATCCGGTGCGTGGGAATCGACCGGGCCGAGGGGCCCTCGCTGGCCACCCTGATCAACGTGCCCCTGTTCCACGTGACCGGCTGCAACAGCCAGCTGCTGGTTATGGCCGAGCTCGGCGGACGGACGTTCGTGCTCGCCAACCCCCTTGACCTGGAGGGCTTTCTCATCACGGTCAGCCAGGAGGGGATCCAGATGCTGACCTCGGTGCCGGCCATCTACCACGCGCTCACCCGCCATCCGAAGTTCGCCGACACCGACCTTGACCACGTGCGCTGGGTCTCCTACGGGGGCGCGCCGATCGCCGCCGACAGTGTCCACGCGATCATGCGCGCGTTCCCCAAGGCGCGCGTCGGCAACGGGTTCGGACTCACCGAAACCGCGTCGCTGACCTCGTTCCTGCCCCACGAGGAGGCGCTCGAACACGCCGACAGCGTCGGGTTCGCAATGCCCGTCACCGATCTGGCGATCGATCAGGCTGACGCAGAGACCGGGGTCGGCGAGCTGCTGGTGCGCGGCGAGAACGTCGTGCTTGGCTACTGGAACAAGCCCGAGGCGAGCGCGGAGACGTTCGTCGACGGGTGGCTGCACACCGGCGATCTCGGACGGATCGACTCAGACGGCCTGCTCTTCATCGTGGACCGAGCCAAGGACATGATCAACCGTGGCGGCGAGAACGTCTACAGCATCGAGGTCGAGGCGGCGCTGGCCGGGGCTCCGGGGGTCGGCGAGTCCGCGGTGCTGCCGGTCCCCGACGACATGATGGGCGAGAAGGTCGGTGCGGTGATCGTGCCCGCCGGCCAGGACACCGACGTGCCGGCGATCATTGCCCACGTGCGCGAGCGGATCGCCGATTTCAAGGTCCCGCAGTACGTGAGCCTGCGCGCTGAGCCGCTGCCCCGCAATCCCGGCGGCAAGGTCCTCAAGGCCCAGCTGAAAGACGAAACCGAGTGGGGAGAGCCGCTGCGATGAGCACTGTCGAAACCGTCCAGGGCACGATCGACGCCGCCGAGATGGGCGTCACGCTGATCCACGAGCACGTGCGCTTCCGCGATGAGGCGGTGGCTGAGAACTGGCCAGGCCGTTACGACGCGGCGGCCGAGCTGGAGGCGGCGCTCACCCAGGTCAACGCCGCCAAGGCGCAGGGCGTCACGTTCATCGTCGACCCGACGGCGATGTTCGGCGGTCGGGACGTTCGCTTCATCAAACGCGTCTCGGACAAGACCGGCGTCAACCTTGCCTTCTGCACCGGGATCTACACCTATGACTTCCTCCCGCACTACTTCGAGAATCGCGACGCCGATCAGATCGCCGAGCACTTCGTCGCCGACATCGAGCAGGGCACTCAGGGCACCGAGCTCAAGGCGGCGTTTCTGAAGTGCGCGGCCGACGCCGCTGGGGTGACCCCCAACGTCGAGAAGGTGCACCGGGCGTGCGCGCGCGCGAGCCTGCAGACCGGCGCGCCGATCATGGCCCATTCGATGCCGGGTGCCAATACCGGCCCGCGCCAGGTGCAGATCCTCTGCGAGGAAGGGGTCGAGCCGGGCAAGATCCAGATCGCGCACTGCGGGGATACGGCCGATGTCGAGTACATCCAAGGCCTGGTCGACTCCGGCGTCTACGTAGGGTTGGACCGTTACGGCCTGGACATGTACCTGCCGATGGACCAGCGCAACGCGACAACCGCCGAGCTGCTGCGCCGGGGCCACGCCGAGCAGATCTTCATCTCCCAGGACCACTGCGCGACGATCGACTGGTTCCCGCCCGAGGTGATCGAGCAGCTGCGCGCGTCCCCGGCGATCCACAACTGGTCATTCACGCTCATCTTCGAGGAGGTCCTGCCCTGGCTGCGCGAGCAGGGCGTGATGGACGACGCGGTCTTTCAGACCATCTTCGTCGCCAACCCGGCCCGCTGGCTCGGGCGCTGAGCCAGGTGCACCACACCATCGATCCCGCGCGGATTCACCACGCATGGGACAACACACTGCAGCCGACGCTGCGGATCGGCTCCGGCGACACGGTCGGCTACGACCTGCTGATGGCCGGCCACGGCCAGGTCTCCGAGGGCGACAGCTATGCCGACACGCGCTTTGACTTCGCCACGCTCTACAACCTGCTCGGACCGCTGTACGTGGAGGGGGCCAGGCCCGGTGACGCGCTCAGAGTCGAGATTCTCGAGCTGACCCCGGGCGACTGGGGCTGGTGCGTGATCCTGCCGGAGCTCGGCACCCTGCCCGAGGACTTCACCGGCGAATACCTGCGCACCTTTGACCTGCGCAACGGCGAGAGCGCGGAGCTCGTTGACGGCGTGAGGATCCCGTTCGCCCCCTTCCTGGGCACGATGGGCACGCACCCCGACGGGTCCGAGATCGCATCGGCGTTTCCGCCCCACAAGGGCGGCGGCAACATCGACACGCGCCATCTGACGGTCGGCACGACGCTATGGCTGCCGGTGTGGTGCGAGGGGGCGCTGTTCTCCTGTGGCGATCCCCACGCCATGCAGGGCGACGGTGAGGTGTGCGTGGCCGCGCTGGAGTGCGACATGACCGCCAGGCTGCGCTTCACGGTCGAGTCACGCACGATCCCCGGTCCCTGCTTCTCCACCTCGGGCGCGCTCACGCCGAGCGTCGAGGGAGCCGGTCACCAGGGGACGATGGGGATCGCGCCGGACCTGATGACAGGCGCCAAGCTGGCCGTACGGTCGATGGTCGACTGGATCGAGTCCGAGCACGGCCTGTCCCGTGAGGACGCGTACATGCTCTGCAGCCTGGCCGGCGACCTGAAGATCTTCGAGCTCGTCGATGCCGGCATGTGGAACGTCGGCATGACCCTGCCGCACTCCGTGTTCACCGTGTGAGACCAGGCCCCACCGGGGGCCAACGTACGCTGTCGGCATGCTCGCCGAGGGACCACTGCTGTTGGAGCGCGAGGCTGAACTCGTGCAGCTCAACGACGCCATCGCCGCGGTGCACGGCGGCGAGGCGCCACTCGTGGTGGTTCGCGGCGTCGCCGGGATCGGCAAGACGAGCCTGCTCGACGCCGCCGCGGTGCGCGCGCAGCGTGCGGGTATCACCGTGCTGGCCGCGCGCGGCGGCGCGATGGAGCGCGACCTCGTGTTCGGAGTCGTGGCCCAACTCCTGGAGCGACGGGTCTTCGGTGCCCCCGAGGGTCAACGCCGCCGCCTGCTCTCCGGGCCTGCCCGCCTGGCCGAGGCCGCCCTGCATCCCGGCGGGACCGCTGACGGCGTGCCCTACGAGCTCGGGGCGCTCAATCACGGCCTGTACGGGCTGATCGCCAACCTGGCCGAGGAGAGCCCGGTGATGCTCGTCATCGACGACGCCCACTGGGCCGATACGGCGTCGTTGCAGTTTCTGCTGCACCTTGCTCGGCGCCGTGCCGGCCTCCGGGTGGTGACGCTGGTCGGGGCGCGATCCGATGAGCCCGATGCCGCGGCGGTACTCGAACGGATCCTCGTGGAACCGGGGGATTGGCGTGATCGAGCCGTCAGCCCTCACTGCCGTCGGAACCGCGACCCTGCTCGGGCAGCGCTCCGGTGCCGCCCCCGCGCCGGAGGCCGCCCGCGCCGCCTACGAGGTGACCGGTGGGAACCCGTTCTTTCTCGGGGAGGTCGGCGCCGCCTTGCGGACCCGACCGCACGATGTGCCGGCCACGGTCGCGCTGATCCGGTCACTGGTCCGTCACGCGTTGCTGCTGCGGCTCGGCCGGCTCGGAGCCAGTGTTCGCGCGACGGCCGAGGCGCTCGCCGTGCTGGGCGATGACGCCGCGGTCAGCGATGTGGCCGCAGTCGCGGATCGCCCGCGCGACGACGTTCTCACCACGCTGGCCCGGCTGGCCGCGTCCGGCCTCTCGGCAGCTCAGACCGTCACGCGATTCGCGCATCCGATCATCCGCACGGCGATTCTCAGTGACCTGACCGCTCCGCGCCGGGCGCTGTTGCACGAGCGAGCCGCGCGCGCACTCCAGGCCAGGGACGCCGAGCCCGAGCGAGTCGCGCACCATCTGCTCGGGGC
>JALYTU010000792.1 GCA_030854125.1 Actinomycetota bacterium
GCCCCAGGTCGCGGTCGCGCTGATGGCGCCCGGCGTGGCGGTCACCGCCGAGGGCGCCGCGCGAGTCATCGCGCAGCCGCTCACCGACGGCACCGTCGCCGTCGAGGTCACCGTTCACGCGGTCCACGACCATGATCGGCCGACGTTCGCAATCGAGGCCGGCGTCCGATGGCGCTGGACCGATGACGAGGCGGCCGCCCGCGATGGCGAGGTGCGAGCCGCGCTGCAGCGACTGGCCGCCGAGCCGGTCTGACCGCAACCGGGCCACAACCGGGCCACAACCGGGCCGCAACCGGGCCGCAACCGGCGAACTCAGTCCCCAGCCGCTCGGGCGACCGCGGCGATCGTCGCCTCGGGGTCGAGGACCGTGACGAGGAGCCGCGCGTAGCGTGCGGAAGGGTCGAGCTCGATGCGGATCGCCGGTCCCCGGCCGTGAACGGCCGCAAAGTCGGGGCGGTCTCCGGTCGAGCGACGGACGCCGTAGGCGATCACGCCCGGGAGCCCGGTGCCCGGAGCCCGGATCCCCCGCAGCGCGCACCACGGATCGGGCTCGACGCGCATCGTGCGGACCAGCGCGCGCGGGACGCGGAGGTCACCGTGAAACGCGGCGATTCGCTCCAATCCGGTCAGCGCCACGACGAGATCCTCGCCTTCGATCCGCAATGCGGCCATCACGCGTTTGGGTACCCGCGGCGCAAGCCAGACAACCAAGAACCGATGTTGGTTTCATGACCGGACTCTCCGCGCGCCAGATGCTGGCCACGATCGGGACGTACAGCAGTGAGGACGGGCCCGGGACGCCCCGCCAGTCATCAGGTCCCGGGCGGGAATGTGTAGGCGATGTGCGGTGGCACCCGAGGTCCGACCTCGACGACGATCTCGGCGTGCACGCTCAGCGGCACCGTGGCGGGATCGCCCGGGCGCCGCTGTCCCGAGATGTACACCCGCACTCGATCACCGCGGCCGGCCGCGAACGGACCCGCCCGAGCCTCGGTCAGGGGCTGCCCCCAGGCGCGGAACAGGTCCCCCAAGCTCAGCTGAACTCCCGGGCGCAGGAGCACCACGCCGGTCGGCTCGACGGTGGCCAGTGCGCCGTAGCAGCGGGCCGATGCGATCCGGCCGGCACTGAACCGGACCGGGCCGCGGACCCCGATGCCCGCGGCGATCACGACCACCCGGTCGGCAGCAAACAGTTCGACGTGGACGCCCTGCCGCGCGGCGAGCCCGGCCCGGCAGCGGCCGATGACGGGGCCGGCGGCGGGAGGATGAAAGCGCGGTCCGACGCCGATCGGCCGGGCCTCGCGCAGCAGCGCCGACGGAATCGTGCCGGTTGGGGGGGCGCCTCGGAGCGTCGCGCCGCAGCCGCCGAGGATCATCACCGCGAACAGCATGACCGCGGGGGCGGTAGCCGCGGTCCGGACGCGCACGTCCGGAACACTACCCTTGAGAGCCGTGCCCGATTCGTCGTCACCCTCCTCGGCCTCAGCGCCGGGCGGCGGTCGCCGGCGAGCGCCCGGTGCCTACCTGGCCGCCCCGCTGTGGCTGCGTTTCGCGCTGGCGCTGCTGATTGCCACGGCACTGATGGTCGCAATGGTGCGGTTCGTCACCACCAACAACACTGACTACAACCCGCGGACCAACCTCGCCGTGGCCGCGCGGGCCAATCGTGATGCGGAGATTCTCATCGCCCAGGACCAGGCACCCCGCGGTGCGATCCTGCCCCGCGGCCTCGCCCCGGCCGCCGGACTCGAGCAGGCGATCCACCGTCGGCTGTCGATCCAGGTCGGCCGGGGCGGGATCGCCGGTCCGCTGATGGCCGCCCACTGCCGCTCAGCCGGACCGGCAGCAGGAGCGCGGCGGCCGTTTCGCTGCACGATCGAGTCGGGCGGGGTGGTCTACCCCTACTCAGGCGTCGTGGCGACCGAGACGCGGCGGATCACCTTCTGCAAGCGCGATCCGCCGCCCGTGGCGTCCGACTCGGTCCCGATCAGCCCTCTCTGCCGGTCCTGAGGCGGTCCTCCTCGCTCACGCCGGACTCGCCGGCGGCGCGGTGCTGAGCGACCG
>JALYTU010000164.1 GCA_030854125.1 Actinomycetota bacterium
CCTATGTCTTCAACCAGAACTGGCTGTTCGGCGGCGTCTACACCCTCGGCGCCGAGGCGACCGGCGCGTCCGAGGCCCGGTATGTCCCGGTCACCCTTCCCCACACGGTGGTGCCGCTGTCCTGGGGCGACTGGGACCACACGGCGTGGGAGAAGGTGTGAATCTACCGCGCGCACCTCGACGGGTCACTCGTCGCCGGTCGGCGTGTGCTCGTGCACTTCGACGGGGTGATGACCAGCGCGACCGTGTACCTCAACGGCGCGCGCGTCGCCTCCCACGACGGTGGCTATCTCCCCTGGTCGGTCGAGCTGACCGGCGGCCTGAACGCAGGCGACAACGTGATCGCGGTGACCGTGGACGGCACGTGGCTCGACGTTCCTCCAGACGGCAACAGCCCGGGCGCCCCGTCAGTCGACTATCTGCAGCCAGCCGGCATCTACCGCGGCGTCACCCTTCAGGTCACACCCCAGGTGTTCGTCGCCGACGTCTTCGCCAAGCCGACCAACGTGCTCGCCACCCAGCCTGGAGTCGACGTGGCCGTGACCATCGACGCCGCGAACGTCCCGTCGGGGCCGGTCACCGTGCACTGCACGGTCCTCGATGGCGTCCGCCAGGTCGGCTCGGTCGACGGCCAGCTGACCGTGGCGCACACGGGCACCACCACCGCGACGCTCAGCATCACCGGCCTGAGTGGCATCGCGCTGTGGTCGCCCATCTCACCCAAGCTCTACGAGGTGCAGGCGACGATCGTCGCCGGGGGCGTGAGCCACAGTGCGACGGTACGGACCGGCTTCCGCGTCGCGCACTTCGCCAACGACGGCTTCTACCTCAACGGCGCCAAGCTGCCGATCTTCGGCCTCAACCGCCATCAGCTCTTTCCGTACACGGGGATGGCGGCGCCGGCACGGCTGCAGCGACGTGACGCCGAGCTGTTGCGGGGCGAGCTGAACTGCAACATGGTCCGCTGTTCGCACTATCCCCCCTCCCCGGACTTCCTGGACGCCTGCGACGAGCTCGGGCTGATGGTCTGGGAGGAGCCGCCGGGTTGGCAGTACCTCGGCGATAGCGCCTTTCAGACCATCGTCCTGCAGAACGTCCACGACATGGTGGTGCGCGACCGCAACCGGCCCTCGGTAATCGTGTGGGCGACCCGCCTCAACGAGACCGCCAACGACCAAAGCCTCTACGCCCAGGCGCTGCAGCTCGCCTATGACCTGGACGGCACGCGCCAGACCACTGGAGCGATGACCAATCAGAACACCAGTGGCTGGGCCGAAGACGTCTTCGCCTACGACGACTATGACTCAAGCAACGGCAACGCCTTCCTCAAGCCTCCCGTCCTCGGGGTCCCCTACATGGTCTCCGAGTCCGTCGGGGCGCTCGCCGGCGCGCCGCTGTACCGGTGGGTCGACCCCGAGGCGACGCTCGCCGTGCAGGCCCCAAGTTGCACGCCCAGGTCCATTCGATCGCCCAGTCGACGGCCGGCTACGCGGGCCTGCTGGCCTGGGCCGGGGTCGATTACGCGTCGCTCAACGGCGGCAACCGGATCTGGCACAACGTCAAGTGGCCGGGGGTGCTGGACACCTTCCGCGTCCCCAAGCCCGGGGCGGCGGTGTATCGCGCCCAGCTCGATCCGGCCTCGAGCCCGGTCATCGTCCCGGTCTTCTTCTGGGACTTTGGTGCGCAGTCGCCCGCCGGCGGTCCGGGGCCGGGAACGATGCTCGCCACCAACTGCGACCGGCTCGAGCTCTACGTGGGCGGCACGCACCTGACGACCGGGACCCCCGACACCACCGACTACCCGGGCCTCGCGCACCCGCCGGTGCTCGTCGACCTGTCGGTCTCGGGAACCGGGTCGCCGGAGCTCCGCGTCGACGGCTACGTCGGCAGCCAGCTCGTCGCCACGCTGATGATGTCCAGCGACACCGGCCGCGATCAGCTGCAGCTCACGATTGACGACGACAACGTGGCCGGGGACGGCAGCGACACGACGCGCTTCACCCTGCACGCCGTGGATGCCTACGGCAACCACCGGCCCTACCCGGCCGGGAACGTCGCCCTCGCGCTGGCCGGTCCCGCCGACCTGCTCGCCGACAACCCGTTCCCGCTGCAGACCCTCGGCGGCGTCGGAGATGGGTTCATCCGCACGCGTCCCGGCACCTCCGGCCAGGTGACACTGACCGCGTCGCATCCGACCCTGGGGCGGGCCTCGGCTCGCCTGACCGTCACGCCGCGCCGTCGGTCGACTTCCGGACTTCGGGCACAACGCCCCCCGCCGGCCCGGGGGGTGGCGTGACCTCCCCGATCACCTCCGCACCGCCGCCGACTCCGAGCCCTCCGCGGCGGGTGGATCGCGGGCCGACGCGTGCCCAGATCCGCTCCGCGCTGCTGCACCTTTTGACCCCCCGGGGCCCCGCGGCGCGCATCGCGGCGCTCCTGCACGGCTCCAGCTACGCCGTGCGCTTCACCGCGCACTCGACCGGCAAGCTCGAGATCGACTGGTACCGGGTCCTCGCGGGGCCTCACCATCGCCCGCAGCGGATCCTCGTCGCCTCCGCCCGGGTGTCGGTCAAGCGGGCGGGCCCAGTGATCGCCCGTGTGCGGCTGACCCGGAGCGGGCGCGCGCTGCTGCGCAACGTGCGCAGCGTCCGTCTGACCGCCGACGCGCGGTTTACGCCCATCGGCCAGCCGACGGTGCCGGTCAGCCGGTCGTTCGTGCTGCGCCGCTGAGCGGCCGCGTTGTCCCAACTGATGAACCGCCGAGCGGACGTGCTATCGATCGGCATTGCCTGAGGCACCGGCACGCCCTATGTTGTTGGCTGAGACTCTGAGATCACCGCAGACCGAGGGAGACACCGAATGAGCGATTACGCAGTCATCAACCCGGCCACCGGCGAGACCGTCAAGGAGTACCCGACGATTTCTGACTCAGACCTGCAGGACGCGATCGCGCGGGTGGACAAGGCCCACCGCGAGTGGAGCAGCTCGACCTCGGCAACCGAACGTGCCGAGCTCGTGCGCAAGCTCGGCGCCCTGCACGGCGAGCGCCGCCAGGAGCTGGCCGAGATCATCGTCCGCGAGATGGGCAAGCCGATCGAGCAGGCGCTTGGCGAGGTGGACTTCTGCGTGGCGATCTACGACTACTACGCCGACAACGGGGCCAAGCTGCTGGCCGACGAGCCGATCGAGCTGCTCGAGGGCGACGGGTCGGCGCTGATCCGGCGCAGCGCCTACGGGCCGCTGCTGGGGATCATGCCCTGGAACTACCCCTACTACCAGGTGGCGCGCTTCGCAGGCCCCAATCTGCTGGTCGGCAACACGATCTTGCTCAAGCACGCCCCGCAGTGTCCGGAGTCCGCGGCGGCGCTCGAGCAGATCTACCACGACGCCGGCTTCCCGGCGGACGCCTACATCAACATCTACGCGACCAACGACCAGATCGCCGACGTGATCGCGGACCCGCGGATCCGCGGCGTCTCGCTGACCGGCTCTGAGCGGGCGGGCGCGGCGGTGGCCGAGATCGCCGGACGCAACCTCAAGAAGGTGGTGCTCGAGCTCGGCGGGTCGGATCCGTTCATCCTGCTCGGCACCGATGACCTGGACGCGACCGTGCAGGCGGCGGTCGGCGGTCGGCTGGAGAACACCGGGCAGGCGTGCAACGCGGCCAAGCGGTTCATCGTCACCGACGATCTCTACGAGCCGTTCCTGGAGAAGTTCTCGGCCGCGCTGACTGCGGTCACTCCCGGGGACCCGACCTCGTCGGAGACGACGATCGGCCCGCTGTCCTCGACTACGGCCACCGACCGGCTGGCCGATCAGGTCAAACGTGCCGTCGACCAGGGAGCCAAGCTCGTCGCGGGCGGCGACCATGAGGGCAACTTCTTCCAGACGACGATCCTCACCGGGATCACGCCGGGGATGGACGCCTACCACGAGGAGTTCTTCGGTCCCGTCGCCTCGGTCTACCGCGTCGGGTCCGAGGAGGAGGCGATCACGCTGGCCAACGACACCCCGTTCGGACTCGGCTCCTACGTGATGACCAACGATCCCGATCAGGCGATGCGGGTCGCGGACCAGATCGAGGCCGGGATGGTGTTCGTCAACGCCGTCGGCCTCGAGGGCGCCGAGCTGCCCTTCGGCGGTGTCAAGCGTTCGGGCTTCGGCCGCGAGCTCGGCCGTTTCGGCGCCGACGAGTTCGTCAACAAGAAGATGATCCGCGTCGGCGGCTGAGCCGGACCCCGGGGTCTTGACCTCGTGCGCAGCATGATGCCCTGAGCGCGAGGGGGCGCTCGACGGGGCACTAGACCTCGAGCGTCATGGCCTCGCCGGCTGCGGGCCATCGCACCCGAGCGGAGAACGGCGAGGCGGCCAGCTGCATGACGGCCTCGTCGCGCGGCTCACGGAAATGGCGCCAGCCCTCGAAGTGCAGCGGGAGGATCGTCTCGGGCTGGAGCTCTCGGCAAAGGTCAATCGCCTCGGCCGCGTTCATCGTGTAGCGCAGCCGTCCCGACAGCCACGGGAAGGTGACGCCTCCGAGATGCAGTACCGCGACCGACACGCGCATCTCCCTGACCGCCGCCCGCAGACCGTCAAACAGCACGGTGTCGCCGCTGATCCACAGGGTGCCGTGCCGCTGGCCCTCCCACCCGAGATCAAAGCCGATCACCGCTCCGACGATCGGGGCCGAGCCCGGCGGTCCGTGGCGGCACGGGGTGGCCGTGATCTGAAGGGGCGCGCGCGCCTCGGCGGTGAGCACAGTGCTCTGCCCGGGATCCAGCCCGCGCACGTCACCTCCGGCGCGGTCGGCCCCGCCAAGCCGACGAGCGCCCGGCACCGTGGTGATGACGGTCCCCATCCGGGGCAGCAGCGCGCGCCCGGCGGGATCGAGGTTGTCGCCGTGGTGGTCATGGCTGAGCAGGACCGCGTGAACCGGTTCCAGCGCCTCGAAAGCGATCGCCGGCGCCTGCAGCTTGCGTGAGGCGGTCCCCCAGCCGAAGAAGTAACGGCCGCCGGCCGGATCGAACGTCGGATCGGTGAGCAGGCGCCACGGCCCGATCTCCAGCAGCGCCGTCGGACCGCCCACGTAGCGGACGGTGATCTCGGTCATCAGCCCGCCGCCGCGGCGGCGGGCGCAATGCCGGCGATCGCGTCGGCAATCGCGATCGAGCCGGTGAGCAGATCGACCGAGGCGCCAATCGTGTTCGGCGCGGCGAGCATGGCCGCGAGCACGGCGGCGACATCAGCGCGCGGAATCGACCCGCGCTCCAGACGCTCGCCGATCTGCACGTGTCCGGTTCCGGGGTCGTCGGTGAGCGCACCCGGCCGGACGATTGTGTGGTCCAGGCCGCTGCCTGCGAGCGCCGCGTCGGCCTGCGCCTTGGCTCTCAGATAGGCGGCAAAGCCATCGCCCGGCAGCTCCGGATCGTTAGCGCCCATCGAGCTGACGATCAGGTAGCGACGCACGCCGGTCGTCCGGCAGGCCTCGATCAGCTTGATCGCGCCGTCGCGATCCAGCGTCGCTTTGCGCGCGTCACCGCTGCCGGGACCGGCGCCGGCCGCGAACACGACCGCATCGGCCCCGGAGACGATCCCGGTCAGCTCGCCGGCCTCACCCTCGAGGTCGCACAGTGCCGGTGTGACTCCGGCCGCCTGCAGGTCCGCGGCATGGTCGGGGTTGCGGATGATCCCGCGCACCTCGGCGCCCCCGGCGGCCAGCAGGCCGCCCAGCGTCAGTCCGATCTGCCCATGGCCGCCCGCGATCACCACGATCATGCCGTGAGCCTAGCTCGGGGTGCCCCGGGGGACCTGGAGTGCCGGCGCTTCACACCGTCTTCACCGGGTACGGTCCGCGGGCCGGCGCACGGTCCGGCGCACACCATCAGGGAGAATTCATGTTCAGAAGACGGGGACTGTCGCTGCTCGCAGTGATGGCACTGGCGATTGCGGGCGGCAGCACGAGCGCATTGCTCGCCGGTGCGCAGGCGGCGCCGGCCACTCGCGCAGCCCACGCGGGACGGCTGAACGTCGGGGTGCAGGTCATGCGCTTCACCGAAGCCGGCCGCAAGCTCAGCGCCGTCGGGCGCGTCAGCGCAACGCTGACCGATAACCGCGGCCACACGAGCACGATCCACACGACGGTCGCGCTGGCGGCGTCCACCGGCGGCGCCTGCAAGGTGCTGCACCTCGACCTCAAGGAGCTCACCCTTCAGCTACTGGGCCTCAATGCCCACCTGGACCGGGTCATCCTCGACATCACCGGTGACGCCCACGGTGGGGTGCTCGGATCACTGTTCTGCAAGCTGGCCCACGCCAAGGTGGCATCGGCGCGAGTCGCGACGCTGCATGTGCTCAACGCCCACGTTCACGCTCACCAGGGACACGTGGTCCGCTTCTCGGCGCTGCTGACCCCGCAGGCGAGCACCGCCGCAGCCGGCCCGACATGCCAGGTCCTGGACCTCGTGGTCGGCCCACTCAACCTGCAGCTGCTCGGCCTAATCGTCGACCTCCAGCGTGTCCATCTGTCGGTGACCGCGACCCGCGGCGCCGGCGCACTCGGTGACCTGTTCTGCAAGCTCGCCGACAACAACCCGACGACGACGACCACGTCGTCGAGCACCACCTGAGTCTCTGACCCGGTTCCGGGGGG
>JALYTU010000793.1 GCA_030854125.1 Actinomycetota bacterium
ACTGCGGGGTCGAGGGTGTCGAGGCTGACGGTGAGGCGGTGCAGGCCGGCCTGCCTCAGCCGCGCCGCCCAGCGCTCGAGCAGGCTCCCGTTGGTTGTGAGCGCGAGGTCGGCGACACCCGTCGCCGCGAGCCCGCGGACGATATCGTCGAGGTCACTGCGCAGCAACGGCTCTCCGCCGGTGAGCCGGATCTTGCGCACGCCCAAGTGCACAAGCAGGGCTCCGAGGCGGACTATCTCGGCTGCAGTCAGCTTCTGCTCTCGCTGCAGGAACTGGTAACCGGGGCCGAACGAGGCACGCGGCATGCAGTAGGTGCAGCGGAAGTTGCAGCGATCGGTGACCGAGATCCGCACGTCACGCAGAGCCCGCGCGTAGACGTCTCTGACCTCTGCCTGAGGATTCGCTGGCGCAGCTGTCGAAACGCGCTCTGTGGTCATGGCAGCTGCAGTGCCGTTGCCGGTGCGCCGGCGGGGAAAACGCTGCGGCCCGCGGGCAGGACGAGCAGCGCCTCGGCGCTGACGAGCCCGTGCATCATCGCCGACCCCTGGCCGCCGCTGGAGCGCGCGACGAGGTCGCGCCCGTTGCTGTCGAGGCGCACGCGCAGGTACGTCTCCAGGTGAGCGGGCTTCTCGAACAGCTCGCCGAGAACGACCGGCAACGCCGCCGGCAGCAGCCGCTCTGCGCCCTGCAGAGCCAGGATCGCTGCGCGGGCGAAGAGCAGGAAGGTCACCGCGCTGCTCACCGGGTTACCCGGCAGGCCCACGAACGGCGTGTCGCCGACGCGGCCGATGACAAGCGGCTTGCCGGGACGCATCGCCACTGTCCAGAGGTCGACCGAGCCGAGCTCCGCCACGCAGTCGCGGACGTGGTCGTGGCCACCCATGCTGACCCCAGCGCTGCTGACGACGAGATCGGCAGCGTCGCGGGCGCCCTCCAGCGCGCGCACCACTGCGGCGCGATCGTCGCCCACCACGCCGAAAAGTACGGGCACCCCTCCCGCCTCCTGCACAGCCGACGACAGCATGGCGCTGTTGACGTCGGTGACCTGGTGCGGCTGCGGCAGCGTGCCTGGCTCGACGAGCTCGTCACCGCTGCTGAGCAGGGCCACCCGTGGCCGTCGAGACACGTGGACCCGCGCCAATCCCGCCGCGGCGCACACGCCGACGTCAACGCTGCGCAGCCGCCGGCCTGCCGCCATGACAACGGTGCCGGCGGCCACGTCCTCGCCGCGCCGGCGGATGTGGCGGCCGGGCGGTGCACAGGTGGCAAAAAGCACGTCGCCGCCCCCGCGTTCCGTCTGCTCGAGGGGACGACGGCATCGGCGCCGCGCGGGATCGGCGCGCCGGTGGCGATGAGGGTGGCGGTGCCCGAGCGGTGGTCCAGAGCTCGGTGGCCGGCTCGGCTCTCCGCCCCCAGCGCCAGCCGCACGGGGGCGGCAGCGGTCGCGCCGGCGATCTCCGCGGAAACCACCGCGTAGCCGTCCATCGCCGAGTTGTCGGTGCCCGGCAGGTCGGTCCGCGCGCACACGTCGCGGGCGAGGACCCGGCCGAGTGCGTCGCTCAGCGCAACGTCCTGGCCGGGCAGCCGGCGCAGGCCCTCCAGCAGCGTGCCGCGGGCATCCTCGACGCTAACCGCTGCGGCCGGTGGACGGGCGAGGCTCACCATGGCGCCATCATCAGACCATGATGCGCGTGGGCGACGTCCCGGCGGGGGCACCACCGTTGGCGGGCCTCGTGCTGTGCGGAGGCCGCAGCCGGCGGATGGGGTCCGATAAAGCGCTGCTCGTCGTCGAGGGCGAGCGCCTCGTGGACCGCGCCGCACGCCGCCTGGGTTCGGTCGCAGATCCCGTGCTGCTGGCATGCGGTGCCAGGCCGCTGACGGTACGCGGCTGCCGCGGGATAACGGACGCCGCCGGCGACTGCGGCCCGCTCGCCGGGATCGTCGCCGGGCTGCGCGCGTCACCACATGCGCTCACCGCCGTCGTCGCCGTCGACATGCCATGGCTGGACACCGAGTTACTCGCCCGCATCGCCGTCACCTGGTGCACGGACGAGGACGCGCT
>JALYTU010000165.1 GCA_030854125.1 Actinomycetota bacterium
CCGCGTTTCGGAGGCCGCCGAGGATCGGGCACGGCAGCTCGTAGCGATCAGTTTTTTCCTGCTTGCGCCCTACGTCGCCCAGGATGCCATTCGCGCGCTGATCTCAGGTACGCGCCCGTCTATCAGTTGGGTCGGGATCGGCTTGTCGGTGTCGAGCATGATGGTTATGCCAGTGCTCGGGAACGTGAAGCAGGGCATCGGGGAGCGGCTCGGATCGGCCGCGACGGCCGGCGAGGGCGCGCAGAACCGTTTGTGCGCCTACATGGCAGCAGGCGTCTTGGCCGGCCTGCTGGCCAACGCGGCGCTGGGCGTGGGGTGGCTGGATCCCCTAATTGCGCTCGGGATTGCCGCACTCGCCGTGCACGAGGGTCGTCAGACGTGGCACGGCGAGGGATGCTGTGCTCTGTCGCCGACAGCGCTCGACGGTGCGTCTGCCTGCTGCGACGATCCAGGGTGCGGGGGATGACCGGGACAGGTCAGGAGCTGCCGATGGCGCGCGCAGGCTGCGGGCTCGACGACCGCAGCCTGACCGTGCAACTCGACCGCTACCAGCGACTCGGAACCAGGGCCGCCAGCATCGCCCAGTGCGGACTGGTGCTGGAGGTCTGCTTTGACGCCGACGTGGACGTCGATCTGCTGCAGGAGACGATCGCGATCGAGCGGCAGTGCTGCAGCTTCTTCACGATCGGCTACGACACGCTGGACCGACGCCTCTCCATCAGCGTCGACGGATCCGACCGGCTCGACGCGCTCTTGGCGCTGCGGTCCGCGTTACGCGGGCCGGCGACACCATAGGACGCTCAGCGCCCGCGACCCGGCAGCCAGCCCGCGATCCCGAAATGCGTCCGGTGAGGGTCGGGTCACTCGGCGACACGCGACGCCAAGCTCGATCAACCGATGCCATTCTGCGGTCGCCTTGAAAGACTTCGCCGGTGCGAGTCGCCGAGCAAGTCACGCGGGAGCCCAGCGAGCGGTGGCTGACACCGGGCGTGCGCGGGATCGGCACCGCAAGCCTGCTCTCCGATCTTGGTCACGAGGTCCCGACCGCACTGCTTCCCAGTTTTCTGACCAGCACGCTGCACGCGCCCGCGGCCGCGCTCGGATTGATCGAGGGGATCGCCGACGGGCTTGCCGGGATCGCGCGCCTTGCCGGCGGCGCGCTGGCTGACGACCCTGGGCGGCGGCGGTCGGTCGCGATCGGCGGATACACCACCACCGCGGTGCTGTCCGGTCTAATCGGAGCTGCGACCAATGTCTGGCAGGTTGGGCTGCTGCGCGCGAGCGCGTGGACGGCCCGCGGGAGCCGAGGACCCGCTCGCAACGCGCTGCTCGCCGACGCGGTCCCGGCCAGCGCCTACGGCCGCGCCTACGGGTTTGAGCGCGCGATGGACAACCTCGGCGCGGTCGGCGGGCCGCTACTTGCCCTGGGCCTCGTCGGGCTGATCGGCGTGCGGTCCGCGATCCTGCTCTCGGTCATCCCCGGTCTACTGGCGACACTCGCGATCATCTACGCGATCCGCCAGACCCCCAAGCTCACCGCACGCGAGCGACAGCCGGTCCGCCTGCGGGTCCGCCCGCTGCTTCACGGCGAGCTCGGACGACTGCTCGCGGCGATCGGCGCGTTTGAATTTGGCAACCTCGCCACGACGCTGCTGATCCTCCGAGCGACCGAGCTCCTCAATCCAGGCCGGAGCCATCAGTCCGCAGTCCAGCTCGCGCTCGTGCTCTATACGGCCTACAACCTCACCGCGACCCTCGCGAGCATCCCCGCCGGCCACGCCAGCGATCGTTTCGGACATCTGCGCGTCCTCACCGCGGGCGCTGGCCTGTTCACCCTCGCATTCCTGGGACTCGCCACGACCGGTGAGTCCGTCCTGCAGCTTGTTGGATGCTTCATCGCCGCCGGCGGCGCGATCGGCTGCGCCGAGACGGCGGAGAACGCGGCCATCGCCCAGCTCGCACCCGACGGCCTTGAGGGCTCAGCGTTCGGGATGCAGGCCGCGCTCCAGAGCATCGGCAACCTCGCCGCCAGCGCCATCGCCGGCGCACTTTGGACGCTCATCTCGCCCGCCGCCGCTTTCCTCTACGCCGCCGCATGGATGCTCATCGCATTCAGCGGCCTGATCATCACCCACTCTCGCTAACCCCGCGTCCTGAGGTCAGTCACCAGCAGGCGCGCGGCTAGCCTCCTCCGCCCACCCTCGCGCCAGTGTCATGCCACAGGTGACCGGCGCTCGCAGGGCGGTCGCTGGCGCTCAGCGAACCTGCCAAGCGAACCGGCCGATCTCCGCGAGCCGGGAGGCGAACCTCGGACACGATCGCGACTGCGCTCCACGGGAACCCGTTAAGCAGTTCGTGCCACTCTCGAGATAAACTCCCCCGCGATACTCCCCCAGACACCACCGAGCGCGCCCCGGAGCAAACGCAACGGCAAGCCGTGCCCTGGCGGCGCCACGGTCGATCGTCATCGTCGCCCCACCAACACAGCCGGGCGCCGAACGACCAACAGCACTCAGCAGGTACTCAGTCCGAAGGACATCCCGAACGCCCAACCGCACCCGAGCAGTTAGGCGCACCGAGAACATCGCGTGCGGGCCGGCCGCTCGACGGCTGGCCTCGGGCTGCACCGCCAATGCCGAGGAGCTGGCCCCCGACCACGGCGCCGCCGGGATACGTCGCCGGCGGGTCGCTAACGGCCGTCGTCCCGACCGCGACGATCGGCTGCCCACCGGCCTCCGAGCTGGTCGCTGCCGAACCGGCCTGTCCGCAGGCCGAAAGCCCGAGAAGGGAGGTACCGGAGATGTCAGAGGTGCTGGCGCCCTAAGATTGAGCCCACCGCAGGTCCTCGCGGGCGGTGATCAGCCGCGTGTTGACGCCGGGGCCGCAGACGCCGGCCTCGCAGCACATCGCCGTCTCATGCAGCTCGATCTGCCGGACGGCGGTGTCGGCGGGGGAAGCGGTGTTCTCCGTGACGCTCAGAGGGGCGCCTTGGTCTTGGTGCTGCTGTCAAATTGGGTGAGGAGGTCATCGACGCGTCGACTGATCTCGTCTCGGGTGCGCCGGACCTCGTCGATCGACTTGCCTTTGGGATCGGGCAGCTCCCAGTCGAGGTAGCGCTTGCCCGGGATCACCGGGCACTGATCGCCACACCCCATGGTGACAACGACATCGGCCCACTCGGCCAGTTCACGGGTCAGCAGCTGGGGTTGGCGATCTGAGAGATCGATTCCGAGCTCGTTCATCACTTCGACCACCGGGGGATGGACTCGGTCACCGGGCGTTGTGCCGGCCGAGCGAGCTTCGTGCGCCCCGTGGGCGGCGTGCTGAAACAGGGCTTGGCTCATCTGTGAGCGACCGGCGTTATGAAGACAGACAAACAGGGCTCGCAATGTCGGGCTCTCTCTCGATCGGAGTGCTGAGGATGGAACGGTCACGGCTGAGGGGGTCTCGCAGATGTTCTTGCGCCGGCAGTCTCGGGTGCACTTGTGAGCGAGGGTCAAGATGTGCCGCAGATCGACAAGTTCGGGGAACGCGTCCGCCAGGACCACCGTGACCTCGGTCGATGGGGCAAGCTCCCGCGCGCGCAATGCAGCGCTGATCCCGGCGTTGCTGCCGCCGATCGCAATCAATCGCAGTGCCGGTGCTACTCGCGCGGGGCAGGTGCGCCGATCCGGGTCACCGCCGAGCCTGTTCGCTCGGCTGGTCCTGTCTCGGGGCAGCGGCGAGCCGACCGTCAGGGCTTGCGCGTCCGTCGCCATGGGGCAGCACGACCTCTGCCGCGTCTTCGCGGCTGACGTCGGGATACAAGGCCCGGATCACAGCAATCCCGATCAGGCCGCCGACCAGTTGCGCGACGAGGTACGCGGGTGCTGAGGCCGGTGCGATGCCGGCGAACGTGTTTGAGAACATGCGTCCGACGCTGATCGCGGGGTTGGCGGAGCTCGTCGAACCGGTGAAGAAGTAGGCCGCGCCGATGTACGCGCCGACGGCTGCTGGCGCAGTCGCGCCTCGCCTGGTTCGCGCGAGCGAGAAGATCACCAGCAGCAGGCCGAGCGTCGCGATGACCTCGGCCAGTCGGTGAGCGCCTGAGGCTCGGTGTTTCGTTGAGATGCTCACCGCCGCTCGGGCGAACATTCCGTTCGCCGCAATCGCCCCAAGGATGCACCCCATCGTCTGGGCGGGTACGTAGGCCAGCGCCTGGCGCCACCGCAGACCGCCGAAGCTGGCGTCCACCAGCGACACGACGGGGTTGAAGTGTCCGCCCGAAATGGGGCCGAACATCAGAATGATCGTGTACAGACCTGCCGCAGTCGCGGCGGCGTTCTCGAGCAGCTCGAGGCCGACATTGCCAGGCGAGAGCTGCTGCGCAGCGATCCCCGAACCGATCACCACCGCTGCGAGAAACGCCGACCCCAGCAGCTCAGCCAGCAGACGCCGACCCAAACTCCGATCCATGTTCACCCCACCTCATCGCGTCGGCGGTGATCAGAGCGCAGGCCCGAGTCGTGGCTGCCCGCCCACAGCCGCTCGTGCGCGAAACGCTCGATCAGCACCGGCAAGAAGTTCAGGCCGACCGTCGGACGACCGTCAAGCTGCACACGGGACTCCTCCAAACATCGCGTCACCGTCTCGCGCGAGAACACGACGCGATTTGCTCCGTGAGCTCCGCGCCCGTGCGATCAAGGCACCGGCGCATCAATTGACTGATCTCGATCGGCATCTCTCACCTCCGGGGCAACGTGGCGGCAGTCTATACATTGACAACCATCAGTCCAATTGATATTCCTTTATCGATGTCGATCAATATGGAGCTGTCACCCAAGACCAAACGACCCGCAGGCGAACCCTGCTGCGAGCCAGTCGTCTACCCCGACGTCGAACGCGAACAGGCCCAACGGATCGCCAACATCGCCAAAGCCCTCGGCGACCCGATCCGCCTCCAACTGGTCGACGTGCTCAGAAAACACGCCGGCAAGGTTTGCGTCTGCGAACTAGTCCCGCTGTTCGACGTTTCCCAGCCCACGGTCTCGCACCATCTCAAGGTGCTTCGCGACGCCGGAATCGTCGGCTCAGAGCGCCAGGGACTGTGGGCCTACTACTACGTCATCCCCGACGCTCTAACCGAACTCTCCGCATGGCTCAGGTGATCCACCATGAATCCACAACTTATCCACGCACTCTCAGTCCAACACCAGCACGACCTGCTGCGCTCAGCGCGCTGCTGCACCGTGACTACTGAACGCCCGGTCCCGACCCGGGCGTCACGCAGCCGCCGTCTGCGCTGGTCGGCCCTTGAGGCCGCCCCGCGCCCCTGCTGCGCCTGACCCCAACCCTGCGCACACGCCGGATCCGACCCCCGAGGAGGAACTGTGAGCGTCCCAACCGACCAGACCGAACTGCGCGAGATCGTTCGCGCCCGCTACGCAGCCGCAGCCACCGCCGGGCCGGAAGTCACGTCTGAGGGGTGTTGCAGCAGCGATAGCGCAATCATCACCGACGAGCAGCGCGAGCACTTCGGCCAGGCTCTCTACGACGTTGCCGATCGCGATGCGCTACCCGACACCGCTGTGCTCGCCTCATTGGGCTGTGGGAACCCGATCGCGATCGCCGACCTGCACGAAGGCGAAACTGTGCTCGACCTCGGCTCGGGCGGCGGGATCGACGTCCTGCTCTCCGCCCGCCGGGTCGGCCCCACCGGTCTGGCCTACGGACTGGACATGACCGACGAAATGCTTGACCTTGCCCGCCGCAATCAGGCCGCGGCCGGGGTCACCAACGTTCAATGGCTGCGCGGACACATCGAGGAGATCCCCCTCCCGCGAGACAGCGTTGACGTGATCATCTCCAACTGCGTCATCAACCTCTCCGGCGATAAGCATCAGGTCCTGCGCGAAGCGACGCGCGTGCTCAAGCCCGGCGGACGGTTCGCGGTGTCAGACGTCATCGCCGACCCCGACATGGACGATGTCACCCGCGCCGACATGGCCGCATACACCGGCTGCATTGCCGGCGCGCTCACACGCGACGAGTTCTTCGACGCCCTTCAGACCGCCGGGTTGATCGACATCTCCATCGAAGAGACCCACCGCGTTCACCAGCACGCCGCCTCAGCGACCGTGCGCGCCACCAAGTCCGGCGACCAAGTCACACCCGCCTCGACCGGTTCGGCCACCGCAGATCAGCTCACCGCCGCCACCTCATGCTGCTCGTCCAGCGAGCAGAGCACCTGCTGCGAGCCCTCGGATAAAGCTGCATGCTGCGGAAGCGGCGAGCATCCTGCCGGCACCTGTGGCTGCTAACCAATCCGCGCCTGACGAGACGAGCACGTCGCCCAAGGCTCGGCTTTCGACAGGGGCGTGGCGGCGGCTATCGCCCTCTGCGTACGTCGTTGGCCCCAACGATGGTTTCGTCCTTGATTAGGTCGGCGCCCGGGGGGGCTGGCTAGGGAGAGCGGCAGGCCGGTCATCGGCACGCCAGGGCGGCTCGCAGCTCGCCAGGTCGGCACCATCGGTAGCTGGACAGCGCGTGCGCCGGGCCCGGCTCGCCAGACCCAGCCGAGTCAGGCGTCGAAGACGGGGCTAGGCGAGCGCGGCCGCGAGCGCGCCGACCTGGTGTTTCTGGTGGTTGAGGA